>CAMYNE010000171.1 GCA_947259675.1 uncultured Pirellulaceae bacterium | reverse complement strand
AGTGGCACAGTTTCTCGCGGGAGTGGCACAGTTTCTCGCGGGAGTGGCACAGTTTCTCGCGGAAGTGGCACGGCACCTCTGAGGCGCAGCACAGCAACGCGCGGGAGTGGCACAGTATCTCGCGGGAGTGGCACAGCACCTCGCGGGAGTGGCAGCACAACTAGTGACTGGAGTGGCTCCGGGCGGACTGGCACAACCCGGTCGGGTGAATATTATCGAGGAGGGGAACAAGGCAAAGGTTATCACGGCGGCAAACACCATGGCGGCGGCTCATATTATGGTGGATACAATCGCGGGTATTACGGTGGCTATTGGCCCAGCTACAACCAGTTTTATTTTGGTCCCGGCGGGTTTGGCTACAGCTACTGGGGCAACGGTTGGGGTATCTCGATTGGTTTGCCGTTTCGCGGCTACTACGATTACTACAACGTGGGTCGATCCTATTATGTGGCAGACTATTATCAGCCCTATTACGTCGAAAGCTACGCAGAGCCCTATTACACCGAGCCGGTCGTGACTTACGATGCTGCTGCAGTCGTTGACACGTCACTCACCCAACCGGAGCCTTCAGCTCAAGCTCAAGCGACTTTGGATACCGGCACCGTGATTTCTGCTGCGGGAGGAGCTGCCGAATTTCAACTGAAAGCGGAACAGGCGTTCCGCGAGGGACGTTACGCAGACGCTGCCCGATGGGTCAATCACGCAATGGTTGACGATGGTGAAAATGGACTGCTCCACTTGTTCGCGTCACAAGCCTTTTTTGCGATGGGTGAGTATCGCTCCGCGGCGGCAGCAGTTCAACAAGGCGCTTCGCTGTTAGACCGTAGTCAATGGGGATTCGTTGTCGAAAACTTCAAAAAGTTCTACGGAGTTAATGACTACGTCAAGCAAATGGACGCTCTCGTTCAATTTTCGAAAACTAATCCCGACGAGTCCTATGCATACTTTTTGCGAGGATATCATTACAAGTACCTTGGGTATGATGATGCCGCCCGCAAACAATTGGCTCGCGCTATGGAGCTCGAAAGCCGTGATCGATTAGCGGCCGAACTGTTTGTGATGGCCGGTGGTCAGCCGCCTAAGCAAACTGCGGATCCCACTGTTCCAGCCAAACCAACAGACGGGACGAATCCGGATCCGGTTCGCACCGCCAAGCCACCGCTAGGGGATGACCCAGGAAATGCAGTGCCTGACGCTGAGCCAAAGGGCCAGGATCAGCCAGGGCCTACCGACGAGCCGAAGGGTGGGAAGGATCCAGTGGAGTCAATTCCGCCCGATGGGCCAAACGATGGGGATCCTCAGGAGACTTCAGTGCTTACCACCATCCCGGCAAGCGGGGATATCGCGAAGAATCCTGAATTGTTGCCACCGACCAAAAAGCGATAGTCGGCGAAAACAATTAGATGAAAACGCTAATCATCCGATCTTCATTCATCGTTGCGGCTCTCTGTTTTGCGCCGCCTTTGTCAGCGATGGCCCCTGACAAGCCCAACATTGTGTTTGTGCTCGCAGACGACCTCGGGTATGGCGACGTCGGTTGTTACAACTCGGAGTCCCGAATTCCCACCCCGAATCTGGACCGTCTTGCCACGCAGGGGATGCGATTTACGGATGCACATAGTCCGTGCACCGTTTGCACGCCGACTCGATATAGCCTGATGACCGGTCAGATGGCGTTTCGAGTGCCGCGTGGGGGAACCGTTTTTACGGGTGCCGGCGGACCCTCGCTGATTGCTCCAGATCGACTGACGTTACCCCAAATGCTTCGCGACAACGGTTACACGACGGCGTGTATCGGCAAGTGGCACATTGGGATGACCTTCTACGATGCGGATGGCAAACCGATTCATAAAGGCGGCTTGGACGCGGTCAAGCGAATCGATTACTCGCGACCAATCGCAGGCGGACCGATCGATTGCGGGTTTGAGCAGTTCTTTGGAACCGCTTGCTGTCCTACAACCGACTGGCTCTACGCTTACATCGAGGGAAAAACGGTTCCAAATCCGCCAACCAATCAGCTTGATCAAGGGCCGCTGCCGAAGCATCCCTACGCCAACGACAACCGCCGTGGAATGGTAGCGACCGATTTCGATTTGGAAGAAGTCGACATGGTGTTCTTGAAAAAGAGCAATGAGTTTCTGGAAAACCACGTTAGCACTTCGCCCGATAAACCATTCTTCCTGTTCCACAGCACTCAGGCAGTCCATTTGCCTTCGTTTCCTGGTCGGCAGTTCAAAGGAAAGACAACTTCCGGGCCTCATGGAGACTTCATTTTTGAATTAGATTTTGTCGTCGGCGAGTTGTTAAAGACTTTGGAACGATTGGGCGTCGCCGATAATACGATTTTCATATTTTCCAGCGACAACGGACCGGAGGTTCCGACGGTCTACCACATGCGAAACGATTACGAACATGATGGAGCGCGACCCTGGCGCGGTGTCAAGCGAGACAATTGGGAGGGGGGCCACCGAGTCCCCTTGATCGTGCGCTGGCCTGGCAAGGTGAAATCGGGATCGATATCGGATCAAATATTATCCTTGACCGACGTGATCGCAACGATCGCTGCAATCATCGACGTGCAGTTGCCCAGCGCCGCCGCAGAAGACAGCTTCAACATGCTTCCTGTGTTGCTGGGTCAAGACCAAAAGCCGATCCGCCCCTATATCTTGCAACAAGGATTCGGGGGTAAACGTTATCTGGCCATTCGAGAGGGCAAATGGAAATACCTCGCTCACAAAGGCTCCGGAGGAAACCGTTACGAAACGCACAAATTGCTGGAGAAGTACCGACTGCCTGACACATCGCCCGATGCACCCGGACAGCTTTACGACTTGGAAGCTGATCCTGGTGAAACGAAAAACGTTTATTACGAGCATTCCGCAATCGTCGAAGAATTACAATCGCTACTGAAAGAGTCGATCGACAGCGGTCGCAGTATTCCGTTGCGAAATCGGTAGTTTGCATGTTTGTCATCCTGAACCGAGGTACGAGGCGAAGGATCTCTTTTAGTCTTGGGAGATTCTTTTTGTGTTTACGACAATTCAGCTATTCGACTTTCGACAACGGGAATCCGCGGCGCTTGACCCGCCACACGAAAAACACAACTCCCACAATCATGAGGACGGCAGCTAACAGGAAAATCTTGTCTGGGTGCTCACTACCATCCGCCGCATTGAAAAGCGGGCGAATCGGCGGATAGATCAAAGCCGAAAGCAGCAGGAAGAAGAACGAAAGACCGTTTGCTGTTCCAAGAAAACGCCCCAGTTCATGGCTGGGCGTCAGTCGTTGCAGCAGGGCTTGCAAGGGAACGATGTAAAACCCTGCACTGATGCCGGCCCCCAGAATGAAAAAGGCAATCGGACTCGCCACGATTCGCCAATACCGTGGAAGGTCGGGCAACGTGGCTGGCACCAATCCCAATAAAGCAAAAAAGATAGCCAATCCGATGCCGCCGAATGGGACCATCCGTGGCCGAATCGCGTGGCCGGAAAACAGCCCTGCCAACATGCATCCCACACCAATCGCAATTCCCAACACACCGAGTAACACGCTGATCTCGGCGCGGGTAACGTCATCGGATTCAAGTACTACGACGTATTCCGGAAGAATCAGAAGTGCCAATCCGGCCACAAAGTAGAAATACGCCCAGGCAAACATCACCATAAACAAAGGCGTGCCCGCCATCTCTTTGAGCGCACCAATATAAGTTCCAAACGGATTCCATTCGTATTTGATCGATTTGTCACCCGGTTTTCGATCAGGCAGATAAAGGGCAGCGATCAACCCTGCGCCCGCTAGAACAACCATCACCAAACCGGGAAGCCAATTCATCGGCTCCGCAACAACGCCGTTTACGTTTTTGTTGGGATTGTACAAATCCGAAATTTGACCCGCCGCCAGTGTCCCGATGATCACGGCAATGTTGGTCATCATGTTTATCGTTCCGTTAGCTCGACTCAAGTCCCGATTTTCAACCAGTTCCGGGATCATGCCGTATTTGGCTGGCCCAAAAAACGCGCTTTGGCAAGCTAAAGCCAGAAGTGCTCCCAGAGTGATCCAAAGACTCTGGAGCCAAAATCCAATCAGCGCAATGATGGCGATCGGGATCTCAATTATTTTGACACGCAAGATCACATCATGTTTGCTATTTCGGTCGGCGTAACGCCCCGCGTATCCCGACAGCAGTATGAACGGAACAGTGAAAATGACGTTGGCATAACCCTGTCCGCCCGCGCCAAGTTGGCCTTTCCAGACGCCATCAATGATCATGAAAACAAGCACGCCTTTGAGAACATTGTCGTTCGCCGCCCCAAAAAACTGGGTCCACACAAGCGACAAAAATCCTCGATCAATAATGTTGCTTTTCACAAGTTTCCTTCATGACTACGGATCAAAACACAAAACGGTTGCTGGGCCGTGTACAACCACTCCATACATTAACATAAAAGTAAATGAATGTGGTGTATCGCTCATGCGACCTCCAGTCCCGTTTGGCAGCCACTACCTGGGCAATAGCCTTGCCAATTCTTGAAGATGCAGATGACGGAAAACAGAACACGCTTCGGCCAACATCATTTTCATCATGGCGGTCGTTCTGTTTGCAAGCCATGGAACAGTATTGGCCCTCTGGCCGAAATTTCCGACTAAACGCGTATTACGAGCTGCGCATTTTTCCGCATTTCATGCATTCCGGTAGCACCTAAAAACGAATGGACCAGGCTTCTTTGCGAGCTTGTTCTCTGGTGTAACTCACGCCGTGAACTTTTGCCCCTTGATCATTGATCAAACTGATCATCCCGCCTTTATTCCCCAACGGCAGTTCACCCATGAGTGCGATGTTTAGGCACGACCCGGCTGGCACCGAACTTTCGTTCAAGGTAAGTCGCTTTGTCTTTGTCTCAAGCGACCACCCGCGAAGTGAAATCAGATCGGGCGAATAGTTAAAAAGGGTCAGCGACTCCGGTCGCCCCGTGTGCGACGGTTGATTCTCGCCGCCCTCGGGATTCACCAATGCCGCTATGATTCGGACCGCGCCTTCACTTTCAACTACATCAGGATCGGCCGGTTCTGGAATCGGTTCGACATCACCGCCCGCGATGACTTCGGCAAAAGTTGGTGATCCCGGAAGAACATCGCCCTGATCGTCCGTGTGAATGGCTTGACTTTGGAAAGCCAGGAATAGCGCAATCCAGTTGTCGGTCGGCGGAAAATGGAACAAGAGTCCGCCGTCCTGAAACACTCCGTTATCACTGGCGAATCTGCCCGTATTTCCCTGATTCATATGAATATCGTGCATTCCGTTTGGAAACGGCTCACCAAAAATAAACGCGTCAGCATTTGCCGCTTGAGCCGATTGGCAGAGCGAGAGCACAATGTCTTGGAGATCATCTTCTTGTCCTGGTTCATTGTGGGGGAGGGCAATCACATCATCGATATCAAACAGGTTGGATCGAAAATAATCGAGGCCTCGTCGTCCAGAAGGAGGCAACGGCGTCATGGCTTCGCTCACGGTACCGATATCCGCTGTGATCGGATGTTCAAACCTCCGATTCAAATGAAAGGCCAATTGGGAGGGGTGCAATTTCGATTTAACGTTGATTGCACAGCGAATGACATTGGACCCCGATTTGACAAATAACTGAAAATGGGGCGACTCGTCGTCATCGCGTTCCGTATGAAAACTGTCTATCTTTCCTCGCAACACGCCGTAATTGGACAAACCCATGATTGAACTCCGAAAATAAAGATGAGTGCAGCTTT
>CAMYNE010000170.1 GCA_947259675.1 uncultured Pirellulaceae bacterium | reverse complement strand
TAAACAAGTATTTAATGTATTTGACCGTTGTCTTGATATGGCAATTTATGGGGAGATGGGCGGCCGGCTGTTACATGTATTGTCTCAAGACTCAGTTTGAGGACTTTGGAGGATTTGACGAGGACTATTATGCGGCCGAAGAGTTGTTTTTTTCCCGGGAGCTGAAAGCCCGCGGCCGCTTTACCCTGATCAAAGCTCCGGTAGTCACGTCAGCCCGGAAACTTCACTCGTACTCGACATTGCAGCTCATAAGATTCCTGTTCCGGCCAATGTTGGCAGGGCGAAATATATTTCGCACCAAAGAAGGGCTGGAAATACTGTACAAAGACAACCGCTAATTCGGTCAAGACCCGATCGGGTTTAACTTGAACAAGCCCAAGTCCGACCCTTAGGAGGGCCGCTCAATTGACATGAACGGCATGATCGTCAAGACCAGTTGTACGATGTGTCTACAACAAGCGGCCTTTTTCACCTTTGCTACCGAAGTCTGCCGGAAGCCTTCCTATCTACCGGTTTTGTCCGAATATCCGCCTTTATCCGCGGATAACAAAGTACGTGTTAAGTCGCATTTTTTTGGCGTGATGAATGGAAAATCTCCTTAAACAAGATTAAACTGGAGGCGTTGCCGAGTCCGTTGGATTGATTTCATTGAACTCGTCAACGATTCGATCAGTTTGGTTCCTTGAGGGATCGCCAAACTGGCATTTGAATTGGACTCGAAACATGTTTGTCACCTTGAGAATTTTGGTTTTGGCACTTGTGTCAATTACGTGTCTACTTGAGCACGCTTGCGCTGACGAGATTATTCTTACTGACAAGAAGTATGAAGGACTCAGTATTTTTGAGCTGGAAAATAACGCATTCCAGATCCTTCCCGGTCAGGACAAGGTAACTGCTGGTGAACTCTGGGCTTACTTTAACAGTCAGGGAATCCATTCGATGACGAAGTTGACGTTGTCGATGGACATTGACCCGGCCAAGGACAATGAAGATCTCGACTTTGACATGGTTGAATTGAGCATCAAAGACCCGTTTTCAACTCTTGAATTCTTTCATCTCGATGGCATTGGCGAAAACTCGCTGATCGTTCCAAGCTATGAGGCAAGTCCTTTTCGCGCCGAAGCTCAAATGGAAATTGATCTGGGTTTCGATTTCATGGAGCGATTTGACGAGAACAGTCAAGAAATGGTTGTCTTGAACTTCAAAATGAAAAATGGAGCGTCAAAGGCCCAACCTGATTTTTTCCTCTCCGGCGAAGACAAGTTCACAATGCCAAGCGCTCGGACGCTGGCGATGTTTATCGGCTTTTGGATCGTCGTCTTTTTGATATTGTTTCGCGCCACGAAGCCAAGGCGGCATGGGACCACGAACACGGGGAAAAAATCGGACGATTCAGATCCGCCGAACGGATCGTCTTCGCTGCCGGAGCGCTTCATAAACAAAAATCGAAGCGGATACGGAAACGTTAAGACTGTCAGCTAGTCCCAGCATCGGAAGCTTGACCGCATCATAATCTGACGAGTTCCACTCATCGGTAACGCCTATCGCTTCGTTTCCAAACACGACAGCGCATCGACCGGTGAGGTCCACCTCGAACAGTTCGGCAGTTGCATCGGGACTGGCCACGAACGTAGTGACTTGATTCGTCGCCAACCATGACTGGAGTTTTTCTGACGTGGTCAATGCAATCGGCACCGAAAAAATGGTTCCCATACTCGCACGAATTGCGTTGGGATGAAAAATATCGGTCAGGGCATCAGCTACGATAATTCCTCCTGCCCCTGCCCCGTCCGCACTTCTGGCAATGGCTCCCAAATTTCCAGGGTTTTCGAGCGATTGAATGATCAGTATCATGCCCTCTGGGTTAGTTGGAAATTGTTCCAGATCGACCGCAGGCCGATCCGCAATGGCGACGACTCCGTCGGAACGGTTACCATACGTAAGTTTCTCAAACAGGGTTTGCGTCAGTTCGAATTGGCTAACGTTGTTGTCCTTTAAAAATGAGCCAAGTTCTGACATCATTTCGTCAGAGACGAATTCGGGACAAAGGAAAACTTCTTTGATTTGAACCCCTGCTCTAACCGCTCGCGACGTCTCGCGGTATCCAATAATGATAATTCTTGCTTGCCGATTTCGTCCGCGCGAAGAATGCAACTTGATCGCGTCCTTGAGCCGCGGGTTTTGACTACTGGTGATTTTTTGCACGTCAACCTATCGGGTTTGGCTAGTTCACAGGACGGACCAACGAAAACAACTGCCACTAGGCAACTGCTGACCATCCGGGCGAGACAGAAACATGTCAAGCGGTTCACCCCCAGCAGATGCCAAATCAAACCTTTCTTCCGTCATTTGAGCAAGTCGCCGGGACTCATATTCTGGAGTATGGCATGAAAGCAAAACCAATTTGCAATTGTCGCGGCAAAGAACCGCCAACGAATCCAATAATTCACCTAGATCACGCTCCAGCTTCCAGGTTTCGTTCTTCGTTCCACGGCCGAATGAAGGCGGATCGGCGACGACAATGTCGTATTGATTACCGCGCTTTATTTCCCTGGCCACGTATCTTTTGACGTCCTCCACAATCCAGCGAATCGCGGCTTTCTCCAATCCCGAACGTTGTGCATTAGCTCGCGCCCAGGTAACGACCGGTTTTGCGGAATCCACATGAGTTACCTGAGCCCCTTTTGCCGCCAGGGACATCGTTGTGCCGCCAGTGTAAGCAAACAAGTTTAAGGCTTTCAGGCCTGTAAAGTCGCCGGGAAGATCTCGTATCCAGGACCAGTTTGCCGCCTGTTCCGGAAACACGCCAAGATGACCGAATGGTGTTGGTTTCAGTTCGAAGCAGCATTCATGATAACGAATCAACCATGGCTCAGGCAGTGTGACAGTTTGCAGCCAGCTTTCGCTATTCGAGTTCTTGCAGAACCGTAGGCACTGTGACGGCCAGTCATTGGAGCTCATCTTTTTGCCGCATGCGGCGGGCGTTTCTCGACGAACGTGTATTTCACCAAATCGCTCGAGTTTTTCACCTTGCCCAAAGTCGACTAGCTCATATTGATCCGAAGCAAACATTCAGGCAACCGTCGTTGTAAGGTGATCACCGCGACTCGCCGTTGGGAATTGTTCTGGCCGCGCCAATTTCAAATCTCTGTCATAGCATAAATACTAGTCTTGGCGTTGACGACAAGAACCGGAGGAATCCGTTTTTTGGATTGATGGTCAATCAAGAACGGGTTTTTTTTGCCTGAAAGGCCGACAACTCTAAGTATAACCAAATTTGTTTCCCAACAATTTCCACCTGATAGCCACAAAGAGCACCAAAAGATGCGAAGAGCTTCTTCAATTTTTTTTCCAAGGATAAGACGCTCAGAACGACATTTGATTTACCGAAGTCCTGCTGGTTGCTAAAATGACGCTATGAGCACCTCCACCCCTACAACAGCCCAACAGCTCATCGAGATGTCCGATGATGGCAGGCGATATGAGTTAATAGCAGGAGAATTACGCATGATGTCGCCATCGGGATGGAAGCACGGCGAAGTTGTGGGAAATCTGCACGGATTGCTCTGGCAGCACATTCGCGAAAGACAACTTGGCAAACTATTCGGTGCCGAGACAGGGTTTCTCATCAGTCGCGACCCGGATACAGTTCGCGCTCCAGACATTGCATTCATCTCGCGTGAAAATTTGCCAGAGTCGGATCCGACGGAAGCATATTGGCCTGGCGCGCCGGACTTGGCCGTGGAGGTTCTCTCACCCAGTGACAAGACGGGCGAAGTGGATGAAAAGATTGAGTGTTGGCTGGCTGCTGGTGTGCAACTGCTGTGGGTCGTCGATCCGAAGCTCCGCAACGTTACCAGCTATCGTTCAGTGACGGACGTTATCATTCAAACGAGTGCCGACCAGCTTGATGGCGGCCAAATCGTCCCCGGCTTTCGCTGCGCGGTCGCGGACATCTTTGGCGCTACCGAATAACCGTCCTGATCAGAAGTTCGAAAAAAGCTGCGTTGGCTGCGACCCCTTTTTTTGTCCGGCGAAGAAATGTCGTCCTTGGGTGAACCAATTCGAGGCGGAGAATAATGGCGCCGATCGATACTACGCTGCAAAAGCATTAATACCAAATCCAAAGTCGCGGATTGGCTTGTTGTAATCGCAATACGCCTTCGTGGGTGACTTTGGTTTTGCGAAGAACCAGACAATGCAAGTTTGAAAGTCCGTACAAATGCCGGAGCCCTTTATCGGTAATCAAAGTACCTTCCAAATCCAAAACCTGACATTTGCCGAGCCCTTCCAGATAAGGGACCTTTTCGTCGACGATGGGAGCATTCCTTTTGTCGACAATAACGCGGCCTTTGTATCGTGAATCGTAGGCTGACCATTTCATGGATCTGGCGGCGTACAAAACCAGATTCCACAACGGCTTTTGAAACCAGGCCAGTTTCGCTCGGGGATTCTTGGTGAGCTGATGGCCTTTGTAAATGAAACCCATGTAGAAAAACGCGCAGACGATCACCAAACCGATTGCCAGTTTTCCGCCAAAACCACCGACGAGCAGGGAAGCCACGACAATGATGGCTGCTAAGATCCCCAGCATGCAATGCAGGCCAAGTTCGATCATTTGAATCGAAACGCCTTCATTGAAAATTTCGCACAACCAGCGTTGAAAACCGGCTGTCTGCATATTGATCTGGTCAAGCGGCAAATACGAAGACGCATACACGGGCTCAACGTAGCGGCACGCTGAACATTTGCCATTCTCGTTAATCAATCCGCCACATTTAGGACACCGTTTTTCAACCGAGTCGTATAACGCCGAGACCTGATCCTGTTCAAATTCGAAAGTCATCACGTCGGTCGGCACGCGGTCAATCGGATCGGCAAGTCCAAGCTCATTGATTTTTTTTGAAGGGGCGGGCGTCTTTTTCTTGTGAGTCGTCTTCGCTGATTTCGTTGCTGCGACTGCGGGCTTTTTTTTCCTCGACGCGGAATCAGAGGATCGCTTAGCCTTCGCGACATCGAACGGGACTTCCACCTGCTGATTGCATTTCTTGCAACTGATCAGTTGGCCAATTTGATCGTGTGAGACAACCAGTCTTTGCCCGCACGTCTTGTTTCGTCCTGCGGCTGCATCAAACCCGGTGATGTTTGTGCAAAAAAATTCGATTAGCATTGGGGTCACAAAAATGAATTACGAATACGATCGTCCCCGTCAGAACGGGGGGCGGCGGGAGATCGCTGGCCTCCTACTGTTCAGTGTTATCTAACAACCTCGTCTTGCAAAGTGCTGATGACAAATCTTTATTCGCAGTCCCAGGAAAACACGTGGTAAAATGCCGCGTGTCCGTTTATTGATGTCGCCCACTCAGCCGCAGTCGAATTAATTGCCGCCAGCCACGGGTTGAATGATTTGAGCTGAAAATGGAATCGCTGTGGAAGGATGACCGGGCATGTCAGTTACGACTGTCACCACGCCAGATACTTGCCCTATGTCCGACGTATCAAGTTCATATTCCAAAATATGAAGTGACTTTTCTCCGTCGCTTTCTTTGAATTTAATCTTCTGATTATCAACCAGAATTTCTTTGATTCGAAACGCCTTTTCGCCACGAAGAACCAGTTTCTTGTTGATTCGGGTGTCTTTATTGACGGCTCCCAGTTTGATCGGCACGGCCTGGATCATCGCCTTGACCTGACCTTCAACGTTGACAACGATATTGTTGTTGCGGACATCGTTAGTAATCAAGGTGAGTTGCTCGGAGAAG
>CAMYNE010000169.1 GCA_947259675.1 uncultured Pirellulaceae bacterium | reverse complement strand
GCCCGCTCTTATCCGCATCCAAGCATGAAAGTGCATGGACGTGAAGATTATTATGAAGTGCCTGTTCACGAGATTACGATAAGCGGCGAAGACGATGCAGGAAAGGAAGTGACGTACGTACATCAAGCTCCGCGATTTATGCCGTACTGGAACGATCCTGCGAATCCTTACAAGGGCTACAAAACTTTGGGTTGGGCAAACTCAGGACTGTCCAGTGGACGTACCATCGTGGTTCCTCGATATAAAAAAGAATATCAAGTACAAAATCGGTATTCGCCAGGCATAGGCGCGATCGTTCTTCGCGGCGCTTTTTATATTCACGCGGGTCCTGCCAGCACTGCTACGAAAGACGCTGGGTTCGGTTCGGCAGGCTGCGTCGAGATTGTTGGCGATTTCGATGACTTCAAAAAAGACATTGTGAGTCTTTCAGGAATCAAAGGTAAGTCTTTGGACGATGCAATTGAATCGCTTGTCCGCGCCAAAAAACTAATCGCTGTTATCGAGGGCACCAAGGCACCGGACATCAAAAAGGCGTTTAAAGGAAGCGTTACAAAAGCGGTCCCGACTCCCTAGGTCCGGCCTTGGTTAATCGACGTCTTCCTGTTTCAAGTCTCGAATTGCGGCCAGAAAATGTTTGCAGGAAGGCAGGCGTTTTTCCGGATTTGTAACCATGCAGTTGTGGATCACATCGGCCAGCTTGGGATTGAGTTTCGGTCGATGAATCAGGATATCGTCAGGTTCCTGCGTGTCGTGAACCAATGCCGCCGTTCCGGTTGTGTCGGTTGATCGCCAGGGATGAACCAACGTCAACATTTTGTACACCGTTACGCCAAATGCGAACACGTCGACGCGTTCATCGGTCTCCCGACGCCGCACGATTTCAGGGGCCATGTACTGCGGCGTGCCGGTGCGGTTCCCGGGCAACCTGTACGGTGGCTCGTTGGGAATCGTGAGGCCAAAGTCAATCAGTTTCAACCATTCAAAATCGTGGCTGCAAATAAAGTTTCGGGGGCAAACGTCGCGATGAATGAATCCAGCGTCATGGACGGCCTGCACGCCTTCCGCCATCTGGCGAATCAACTCCAGCCGATTACCGCCCATCTCGCAGTCGCCTTGTTTGATCAGTGTGTTGATTCCAGGGCCGTGAATGTACTCCATCAGGATGTACTCTTGTCCCGTCATCGTCTTGCCATACTGATACGTTTCAACAACGCGAGGGTGATGGATCTGCATCGCGATCTGGCCTTCTTCCGGTTTGTTCAGGCCTTTGAAACGAGACCGGAAAAAATCAAGTTTCTCTTTGTCGAGAAGCTTGATCCCCATTTTCTTGTTGGTGCCAATTTCGGTTGCCACGTGGAACTTGGACATGGTTCCGGTAAAGGCGTGGCGATCCAGGCGAAAACGTGCCGACAAGTCAAGTAACTTTTGATTCTCATCGCCCCTCGCGAATACGCCTTTTACCTTTTCAATAAAACCCATAAGTTTTTTCCAGAACGCGAAGATAGCTCGTGGCTTGAACTTTATTATAGCCTATTGCGAACCAAGGCAACCGCCGTGTAACTGCGAGTGTTGATGAATCGGCCGAGAGAATATGATGTCCGAACCAAGTTGGATTGACTACTTGCCGCAATAGTCGATCGTCCGGGCAATTTCCGATTTGAGTTTATCGCGGGTAACGATTCTGTCGACGAAACCATGTTCCAACAGAAATTCGCTCGTTTGAAATCCTTCCGGTAATTCGATTCGAATCGTCGCCTTAATCGTACGTGGACCGGCGAAGCCGATGAGCGCTTTTGGTTCTGCAAAAACGACATCGCCGAGCGAAGCAAAACTGGCTGCCACACCTCCCATCGTTGGATTGGTCAACACGCTGATAAAAAGTCCGCCAGCGTCATCGTAGCGCGCGAGCGCCGCGGAGACTTTGGCCATCTGCATCAAAGACAAGATGCCTTCGTGCATCCGTGCTCCACCGCCCGAGCCACTAATAATGATCAACGGCAAATCCTGTTTGGTCGCGCGCTCGATAAGCCGAGTCAACCGTTCGCCCACCACCGACCCCATGCTTCCCATGATGAATTGAGAGTCGGTGATTCCGATCGCCACACGCCGGGCACGGATCATCCCGGTCCCGGTTATGGCCGCCTCGGAGAGCCCCGTCTTTTTTTGCTCGGCCGCCAATCGTTCGACATAAGTTCGGCTACGATCGGAAAACCCGAGCGGGTCAGCGGAAAACAAATTGGCGTCCCATTCTTCGAAGGTACCCTCGTCGAGGACCTGCGCGATTCGAGATTTCCCCGATACATACATGTGATAGTCGCATTCGGGGCAGACGCAGAGTCGTTTTTCGGCTTCTTTACGGAAGATCGCGGCCTTGCATCCTTTGCACTGGATCCATGTGCCTTCGGGGATGTCGCGTTTTTTTCTACCGGACGCAATGGGTTGCGTTTGGGACATTCTGGCTTTCGGAGTCGTCAATGTATTTTTATCGAAACTCAATTGTCGCATAAACTTACTTAAATATTCAACAGCAGACCTCGATTGTTGACCCAATTTGGAAAGGAATGTGGCTTACTCAGGAAAACGGTTTGGCTTATTTCGAATCCGGTGCGGAACCATTATCATAAGGTCCGGAGATAAGACTGGATTCAGTCAAAACTAGGTTTATTGCACACGGATTTTACAAATGAGCCAACCTACCGTACGCGGAATTGTTCACCATCTCGAAGCCACCAAAACCTACGGGCAAAATGGCTTTCGCAAACGCCTGGTCGTCCTGGAACAAGATACCAGTCGTTTCACTAATTACGTTCCCGTCGAGTTTATCCAGGACGCCTGCGACACGGTCGACGAATTGAAAGTCGGTGACGACGTCGAGATCACTTACCGATTGAGCGGTCGCAAATGGCAAAAGGATGAAAAAAGCGAAGTCAAATATTTTCTCAACGCCGAGGCCCTCGGATTCAAAGTCATGAGTGGTGCATCGGCCTCATCTGGCGGCGCTCAGCCGGCGAGCGGCGATGCAGACAACGCAAACGCCGAGTTTGATGAGGGTGCCAACTATGACGAAAACGATATTCCGTTTTGAACGAATGCGGAAATCAGAATTTAGAGTCGTGTTCACGAAAATGACGGAACAGCACACTGAGTACTGAGTACTGAGTACTGCCAACGGCCAACTGAAACTCACCCCACGACTGGAATTCCGTCGGGCTTTGCGACTGCCGGGGCCGGTTTTCCTTTCTTGATGAATCGGCGGGCAAGGATGATTAGCCCAATCGCCACTACGATGAGTGCGATACCAAAAAGCGGTCGGAAAGCCAGCCAGGCAATTGCGATCGTGACGAGTGTGAATGCCCCGGCGATGATGGCTGAGACAAACATGATGCCGGCTCCAACGATCCCTCCAATGAATGGAACCACATCTCCAAGCACGGCGATGGGCCGGAGAACCAAACCGATACCCGCCGACATCAACACGAAACCCGCCAGTCGAAGCAACCAAGTCAACATGTTGTTCGCGGTTTCGGCCTGCGTGAACAGTTGTTCAACGCCGACCGTGCCCATCGAAAACAGTTGAATGTTGCCTTTGTCGAGCGTGTACGGCTGAAAGGTATCACCAGTCTGTTGATAAACAAAACTGATTTCGGATGGGCCAACATACTCAAACGTCGTGCGCAAGTCGCCAATCTGAGGCGATGTTGGGTCGCGGCCCTGGTAGAAGGAGTTGTTTGCAAGCGTGAGTTTGCCTTTCAAAGACTCGTCAGAGATCTTGTCGAGATCTTCTTGTGAAAGCTGAATCGATTCGTAGCCGTAAATCTGGCCAACTTGACTATCACTTAGTTTGAACGCGCCGAAGCCGACTTCATTCGAAACGAATTCAGATTCGGAATAAGGCATCGGGGGGTTGCCCGATCCGTACTCGCTGCCGCCACCTTCATGAAAATCACTGGAGTCGATTTCGTCGGAACTCCAGATTTTCTCGTAGCTGTATTCGGTTTCGGTCGTCTTCCCGCCTCCCAGAGTTTTCTTCGAATTCGTCGAAGTGTTTTCTTGCCATTGATACATTTCGACACGACGAGCCAGCTTGAGAGCGTTGTCAACGGAGATGCCGAAGCTGTCGTCAGTCAACGTTTCTTCTGAATTCGCGGTACCCGTCATATGAACGAGCTTGCCTTCGTTTTCTGGACCAACCGAATCGTTCGGGACGTCAGCGACGACCATTCCGCGCCCTTCAGTCAGCGTCTTGGCGCGATAAACGGCTCGCCCTTCGTTCCAGAAAAGGAGCGGAAACGCAACTACAAACAGAACGATGCCGAAGAGAATGCCTTTAATCGAACTTCCAATTCGGCTAAACCAGGATTCATTGGTAACTTCCGTAAATGCCATCGTGATTTTCTCGCTTATGTCGGGTTAATTCTTTGCCTACAAGTAAATTGCAATCTCTTAATCTAATGGACGACAAATCCGAGTTTCGAAACAAGTATTTATGTAATGAAGAAAAAAGTTTGGTTTTGGAATTCAAAAATTAACATCAACCAGAAAGAATTGATGTAGCAAGCAAACTGGAATTTCGGTCTATCGCGTGTTTGTACCTCCAGGATTTCTCAGACAATTCTAAAGGCTAGAGCCAGATTCATGGCTGGCGTTCAAGCCACAACCTTGGCAAAATTCCGAAAAACGCCGAATTGGTAAAGCCCAAACTCTCTCTTGGGCCGCAGATTGCAGCTGGTTTTGGACGCTCAGAATTTGTTTATACTGTTGTGACGGTCAAATCCCCATATTGAGGCAATGTAATGAAAACAAGACTTTTACTAGTTTTCTTAGTGCTGCTATTTGCATCATGTAGCACGAAGGAAAAGGCGCCCGACGCCGAGAAACCTGAAAGCTCCGAAACCGCGGCCGCTGCTGAAGCCACCGTTGCTTCCGAGTCGTTGGCGACTGCCGAAACTCCTGCTGAAGCTGAGGCGTCCGCTGAAGCTGAGGCCGTTGTAGTTACTGCTGCTGCTCGATTGAAAGAAATTCAAAAAGAGTATTTGACGGCGCGTAACGATTTTATGGTCGCCTATCGGGCAGCCGATTCGGATGAAGAAAAGAAAAAATTGTTCGAGGAAAAGTATCCGAAACCGGAGACCTATTCTGACCAGATAATGGCGATCGTTAATCAAGGAGTTGAATCAGAAACGGAATTTGACGCTTTGACGTGGATTGCAACGAATGTCCGCAGCAATGGTACGGGGCTCGACGAGACTGCCAAGGAACGGCTGTTCAGGGACCATATCGAAAACGAAGGCATGCTGGGCATTTGCCAGGGGATGATTTATTCGCGCGGTAAAAAGAATCAAGAACGCCTGGAACTGGTAATCGAAAAGACGCCGCATCACGATGTAAAAGGATGGGCGACCTTTGCCCTGGCAAGTTATTTGTCTCGCTTACCTGGTGAGAAATCCGAAGAGGATGAAAAAAGAATTGAAGACCTTTTTGTATCGGTCTCTACCGATTTCGCCGACATTACGACCCGCCGCGGTACCTTGGGTGAACTTGCAGAAGCCAGTCTTTTTGAGGCCCGCAACCTGGCGGTAGGAAAAGTAGTTCCCGATATCGAAGGCGTTGATCTCGATGGAGTAGAATTCAAGTTAAGCGACTATCGTGGCAAGGTCGTCATGCTTGATTTCTGGGGCGATTGGTGAGGACCTTGCCGGGCTATGTATCCCCACGAGCGGTCGCTCGTGAAACAACTGGCAGACGAACCCTTTGCACTTATTGGCGTCATCAGCG
>CAMYNE010000168.1 GCA_947259675.1 uncultured Pirellulaceae bacterium | reverse complement strand
TGTTGCTGCCGGCATTGAACCTGTTCCAACTTTCGGCTGTTGGCGAAGAAGAATCAAAATTTATTGATGAACACAAACCGACGGCAAAAATTACCGTTCACAAGGTATCATGGATTGAACGTTCGCTTTTCCTGACTTTCGTGCTGGTCGGGTTGGGTTTGTTTTATTTGTGGTCAGCGATTTCGACAAACAAGTTCAGCTTGAATCTGGACACGGTAAATTTCATATTCTTTATGTTTGGCATGTTGCTGCATGGGAGTCCACACGCGTTCATGAAATCGGTAACCGAAGCGGTTCCAAAAATTGCTCCGATCTTAATTCAATATCCGCTGTATGCGGCGATTATGTCAGTGTTGGTGAAGACAGGGCTTGCCGAGCAAATGGCGCAGTTTTTTGTGAACGTCGCGAACAAAGACACATTCCCCTTGATGTCGTTTTATTCGGCCGCTTTGATCAACTTGTTCGTTCCCTCTGGCGGCGGGCAATGGGCTGTTCAAGCCCCCATTGTTTTGCCAGCAGCCCAGGAACTGGGCGCCGATATTCCGAAGACAATCATGGCGGTTGCTTGGGGCGACGCGTGGACCAACATGGCTCAGCCGTTTTGGGCCGTGCCGCTGTTAACGATCGCGGGACTGAAAATCAAAGACATTATCGGATTCTGCCTGGTTACGTTGATCGCAAGTGGTGTGGTATTGAGCTTGATTTTCTTACTGGTTTAAGATTTTGGGATTGGTATTCGACTATATCCTGATTTCTGGAATCTCACCTTCAACCATTAATCGCCCCTCGGTTGCGGCTTTGATTTCGTCAACTGAGACTCCGGGGGCGCGTTCGAGCAGTTTGAATCCATCCGGGCAAATGTCCATCACCGCCAAATTCGTGACAACGCGGCTGACGCAAGCAACTCCGGTCAACGGCAAAGTACATTTCTTCAGTAATTTTGAGTCGCCTCTTTTGTTCGTATGCATCATCGCGACAACGATGTTATCGGCCGATGCAACCAGGTCCATTGCCCCTCCCATTCCCTTCACCATTTTGCCGGGGATCTTCCAGTTCGCGATGTCACCATTGTCGGCAACTTCCATCGCGCCGAGCACAGTCAACTGGATGTGTTGGCCTCGAATCATGGCGAAACTGGTGACTGAATCAAAGATCGACCCACCAGGCAGAATGGTCACAGTTTGTTTACCGGCATTGATATAGTCTGCATCTTCTTCGCCTTCGTAAGGGAACGGTCCCATCCCGAGGATCCCGTTTTCCGATTGGAAGATGACTTTGATACCTTCGGGAACGTAGTTGGCAACGAGCGTAGGGATGCCGATTCCCAGATTGACGTACCAGCCATCTCGAAGCTCTTGAGCGATCCGTTTTGCAATTCCGATTTTATCTAACATGATTTTCTTCTATGACTCGCGTTGTCTGACGGTGCGTTGTTCGATTCGTTTTTCGTAGTTCGAGCCCTGAAAGATCCGTTGCACGAAGACGCCTGGCGTGTGAATAAAGTTGGGATCGAGTTCTCCAGGTTCCACAATTTCTTCGACTTCAGCGATCGTGATTTTACCGGCCATCGCCATTGCCGGATTGAAATTGCGGGCGGGTCCGTTGTAGATCAAATTTCCGAAGCGATCGCCTTTCCAGGCTTTAACGATCGCAAAATCGGCCGCCAAAGCCTCTTCGAGTATATGAGGTTTGCCGTTAAACTCGCGAACTTCTTTACCGGCTGCGACTTCCGTGCCATAGCCGGCAGGCGTATAGAATGCGGGAATTCCTGCGCCGCCGGCGTAACAACGGGCGGCCAGCGATCCTTGTGGAATCAAGTCGACTTCGAGTTCACCCGTCAGCATTTGACGTTCAAACTCGTCGTTTTCACCAACGTAAGATGAAACCATTTTCCTGATCTGTTTCTTTTGCAGCAATAAACCCAGTCCAAAATCATCCACACCCGCGTTGTTCGAGATGCAAGTCAGGCCCGTCACGCCAGCTTCGACCAGGGCGGTAATACAGTTTTCGGGGATACCGCAAAGCCCAAACCCACCGAGCATCAAAGTCATGTTGTCTTCGATCCCGGTAATGGCTGCGGTTGCATTAGCGACGAGTTTGTTCATAAAAAAATCCCACCAAATAACAGTCGATTTATGGGTTCAATGTAGTGAGGCTTGGTGACTGGCACAACTACCATGCCTTCTTGATATCGCGGCACGCGTTGCGCGGCGGAATTCAAATTTGGTACAATCGATGGGTCTCAAAAATGTTTGCTGCAGAACCATTCGGATCATCATGAGCTTTCGCGATACGGAAACACAACTCTACTGCATTGCCACGGACAGCGGTTTGATTGAGCCGGTATGGGACGAAGAAGAAGAGTTTGAGCTTGCCCAGTCTTTCGGAATTGGCACCCAAATTGACGGTCGATATTTGCTCGAAGCAAGTCTCGGTTCGGGTGGGATGGGCCAGGTGTTTTTGGCAAGCGACATTCGACTCAAACGCAAAGTCGCGATGAAGGTTTTGTCCAGTCATCTAGTCAGCAGCAAAGCAAATGATCTGGATGACATCTTGGCGCGTGAAGCACGAATGGGTGCCAACTTGAACCACCCCGGCATCGCGACTGTCTTTGATTTCGGGTTTCACGAAGAGCGATCTTATACGATTTTCGAGTTTGTCGAAGGCCGAACGTTGCGCGAAATTCTTGTGGACAAGGGCCGATTGACACTGGAGCGGACTCGGCAAATCGTTCGCTTGCTGGCTCGTGCTCTGGATTTTGCTCACAGTCAGGGCATCGTGCATCGCGACCTGAAACCTGAAAACATAAGTGTGCTGGACGATGGCAACTGCAAGATTTTGGACTTTGGAATCGCCCACGACATGCGCGAGTCGCTGAATCATGAGCGTTTTTCGGGGACGCCCGCCTATGCATCGGCCGAACAGGCAGAATGTAAACCGACGGAAGCGAGGTCCGATCAATATTCGCTGGCTTTGATTACTTTTGAAATGTTGACGGGCCAACTCGCATTTTCCGGATCGACGAAACGGGAACTGCTTGACAAACAGATCTCGGAACCTGCACCGAGTCCAAGAGACATTGTTAGTGAGATACCGGTTGAAGTTGAAGCGGCGATTTTACGAGCGCTCAGCAAGGATCCGGAGCTGCGATTCGCGACGTGCCAGGAATTCGCCGACGCGATCGGTTGTCAACGCATTGCTTCGGTGGAACGTACTTTGATCGATGTGCCCGAGAAGGATCGTAATTCATTCTACATTTGCCACGGTGCTGAAGACTCGATTTTCGCGAGAAATCTGGCTCGCCATCTGAACGAAGTCGGCTAAGCGATCAACCTGCCAAATTCCAAATTCTATCTGGTCCATCCTGCCCTCGATGAGTTTATCTTGAAGCAGAATAACGGCGAGAACTATCTGGTTTTCCAACACATCACGATCGGGCATCTGTTGGTTTGGGAGGCGTTTTTTGAGTGCTTTTGTCAGATTGAAAAACAGGTCAGCCAAGTCGCTGATTTGCGATTCGTCAATGCGACTCATGATCTATTGCGGCAGAGTCAAATTACTTTGAAGGGCGGAAGTGCCAGCAGTTTGCCTGCGGTACTTGAGACGTCCAGCCAATGGAAATGGATGACGAATAACTGTAAAAGCGAAAACTGCGAGGGAGTTTTGCTCTGGTTTGATGAACTCAAAAATTCGGTTGCTGGGTGAGTTGACGTGATAGTGAACGTTTGTACAATAGTATAATGATGAGTTAAGAAGTAGACAGTTGGCAGTAGCCAGTTGGCAGTTCGTACGGAGTGCCAGGTGCGGAATACTAAGTACTGCCCACTGCCATCCAACTGATCAAAACAGGACGGAAATCATGTTGCAGAAAACTCTTACAAGACGGCAGCAAATCGTATTCGATTTTATTCGAAACTGTATGATCGAAGAGGGATATGGTCCCACGATTCGGGAAATTGCGGATGAGATGGGGTTTCGTTCGCCCAACGGCGTGATTTGTCATTTGACGGCGCTTGAGAAAAAAGGGCTCATTACGCGAACCAACAACAAGTCTCGTTCGATCGTGTTGACCGAGGAAGTCGAACAGGAAATTAACGGCTTGCCGCTCGTCGGGCGCGTCGCGGCAGGTGGTCTGATGGAGGCGTATGAGCAACATGAACAAATCGACTTTGGCCAAATCTGGACACAAAAGGGATCGTTTGTTCTGGAAGTCGATGGGGATTCAATGATTGATGCCCATATCGATGACGGCGACTATGTCGTCGTCAAACGTCGCCGGACTGCCGATCCCGGCGACATCGTAGTGGCTCGTACTTCGGACGGAGAAGCAACTTTGAAATACTGGCATCCTGAAAAGAACCGAATTCGTTTGCAACCGGCAAACAAACGGCTGAAGCCTATCTACAGTCGTGACGCGAAAGTCATCGGCGTCGTGATCGGGGTCGTCAGACAACTGGGTTAGTCTTGTTTCCGGGTTCCCCCCCTGGTGATCGGCAGTCTTCTGGAAACTAACAAACAAGGGGACCGAACAGCCCAAAAATCACATCCGGAATTAAAACACCGGAAACGCGATGCGTTTCCGGTTAGATTTTCCAGTGTCGCCTAAATTAGTGATTAACTGTTTCGGACTGTGAATACCAATTAACTGCGCCGACGCACCATTAATAAACAACAAAGACCAAGGCCCAGTACACCTAGCGACGCGGGTTCAGGAACTCTGGTCAGCCCGGTAACGCCTGCCAGACCGGTAGGTCCAACAAAGGTAGATGCACCTGTGGCAGTATTAATACTGAACAACCAACCAGAGTTAAAACTGCTGCTTCGACCCATTCCACCATACAAAATGCCTGTGTGGTCAAATTCAATGCTGCCGACGTGGTCCAATTGACGTCCAGATGAGCTATCGAACAGGGTTGGGCCAGGAGTAGCCAATCCGGTGTTCAGGTTGATCGTAACCAATACCCCAGTGCCGCCACCCGCTGTAACGCCCCACATTGTATTACCATCCCAGGCGAGACCCGAGATGGGACCGAATCCTGTCGCTCCAATTAAAGTTTGTGCCCCCGTATTGGGATTAACAATTTCCAGAGTGGAAGTTCCGCCTCCCGCTGTGTTCGTCACGTACAGCGTATTGCCGACAAATTCCATTCCATTAAACGCAGCCGGCCCGTGCGTCACAAACCCAGTTGACAACCCAGTTGTCGTACTGATTGTATGCAAATTGGTAAAGCCGTTGACTTCATCGCCATAGAGTTGTCCTAACCCATATTCTATTTCTGTGGCGAGCGGAAAAGTCGTATCCTGGCCAATGAAATTCGTTGCCCCCGTGATCGGGTCGATCGTGGACAAACTGCCAGTTTGATCACTGACAAAAAAATTGTCGGCGCTGCTGACTGCCGTAAGCGACAGCACGAATAGCAAAGCTAACACCGAACGCAGCCCGTTGTAAATCATGATTCACTCCTTCTAAGACAGAAAGACGTATTCTCCAGACCGAAATGCTTGATACACGACGTCGTATTCCAAAGAAACGCCAACTTAGAGGCTAACAACCATCACCAGCCATTTCAAGTTTTTTTGAGTTGACGGGACCAAATATGCTAATAACAAGTTGGACCCAAATTACTGTTCACAGTGTGCTATTTCGCACGCCTTGATGCTCGCTGTTCGGAAGGTGAGTCCGGTAGTAACAACCGAAGCTATCCAACCGACCGGATTGCCATCGTTGACGCGAAATTCGCGGAGAATTTGACTCCTATACTGCAAACTTGAATGTTTG
>CAMYNE010000167.1 GCA_947259675.1 uncultured Pirellulaceae bacterium | reverse complement strand
TAATTAACTTGCTCAACACGCGCTCACGATCGGTGGCTTCAGGAACTTTAGGCACTCCACCTTTAACTAGCTTCTGCGCTTTGATGAGTGCGGATTGAATTTGTGAATCATTTAAGGTGAGGCCGGCCTCTTTCGCTTCTTCATCAGCGAGACAGATCATCTGCTCGATCTGAAAAACGAGCCCCGCGTAAAACGGATCTTTCATTCTGTTGGACGGACTTCGTTTCATCTCTTTTTCGACGAACTATTACTGAACCCCAAATGTGTCGGATATTTCAGCTGCTGTTTTGTCATATATTGCCGGATTGCTCATTATAATCCTTTGAATTGGCACAACCATAGGCTGGATAAAGAGACGTATATTGCGTGGAGGGAAAGTGGACACATCGTGGTGCCAAAAGAACACTTGCTGATAGTGATCGAGTATACAGCGGTCATAAAATTCTGAAAGAATTAGACAATGTTTTGGGCCGCTTGCTGACCACTGCGGTGCTGCATAGAACTGCCCCACAAAGCTGCCATCGGTCTCTCACAAACGGTCGTTTATGAGAGACTCCGATAATCGGGTCAAAACAACGCAAAACGTCTCTCAAAATTATCTCTCTTAACCGTCTCTCGTAACTATGCTAGTTTTAATGGATTATGAGAGAGAAGAAGAAAAAGAAGACAATCCTTATTGGTTATCAACGAGTCTCAACGGACGACCAAAAGCTTGATCTCCAGACCCATTATTGAACAACCTCATACCCATCCATATCTTTTACACTACCTCTAGCTTCTGCTCTAAATACTAGCTCGCCATTCCGGTCTAGCACCTCATAATTTCCTACCGCCCTAAGATCTTCAGAGTATTTTTTCTTTTTCCGTTTGATGAGGTTTTTCACCATTAATTGCATCTCACGAGGTTCTTTATCTAAAACTTCTAATAAACTATTTTCATGTGAATCTGTCCGATGCCAAGAGTCCAATACCACCGCATTCCACGCTGAAACAATTATTTGAAGTGATGTTTCAAACTGCTCTTTAGAGGCGTCGTCAGGTAGTATTTGCATAGCTGAAATACCAAATTCCAAAATAGTTTCAGATATTTTTCTAGCTGGTATCAATTTTGCGATTCTCCAAATTCATGTAACCCTCATAACAACAGAATAAGATCGTGGTTTGCTTCGCTATCACGATCTTATCTCTTATTTGTCCTCCCAAGTTTTGTAAGTCTCCAGAGCCATCGGAAGAGGTTGACGTAGAATGGGAGTAGAGATGCCTCGCGTTTTTTATTCTTCTTCCTGTAGGGGTTTGACAACCAATGGAACGAAAACTGTCGTTAAGGCATATTCTCGTCGCAGTAGTCGAGAACAGCCTCCGCTTGCCGGTCATCGATCAGATCAAGGACGTAATGGGCTGCGATGTAGCAGACTGCGAACGCGAGCAGTGGCCTTGCGCCCAACCCATGGTCGATTCCATCAGGATCGGAGTTGGCAACGTAGTTCGCCAGAGCCCCTTCGGTCACTTTGTGGCGCAGTGGTTCGTCTCGGTGATCGAAACCCCTGAACTTCATGCACACCAGCGGGGCCAGATGGAAAAGATCGGCGTCCGTGATCCGTTGGCCCGTCAGTAATCCAAACGGTTTGGTCTTTTTAGCGTCTGCGATGGCCAGCCTGATTTCCTCGAGCCAACCATCGTGAGTTATCGGCAATGACTGCTTCATAAT
The DNA here is from genome assembly GCA_947259675.1 of uncultured Pirellulaceae bacterium. Classification (GTDB taxonomy): domain Bacteria; phylum Planctomycetota; class Planctomycetia; order Pirellulales; family Pirellulaceae; genus Mariniblastus. The sequence goes on along the minus strand of CAMYNE010000167.1, from coordinate 4,088 downwards.
TTAGCACTTTATTACTTTACATAACGTTGTATTCCACGCCACACGATCTGTATAAAATCGTCTACTGGAACGGATATAATAATATCCGTTCATGATACGTGAATACGGGCAGTACCTTTCAAATCGTGTGTTCCCAATCCCGGCCACCGTAACCGAGCCGGATAATCTCAACGCGCTCATTGTTGATCTGATAGAAGATGCTGTAACGAGGGTAGTGCTTGACCGGGAAGCGCCGTACCCCGGTCACAGATAAACCTTCGAGTTCAGCGGCAATGGAAGGGTTGTCTCCGAGAAGGGTACAGGTCTCTAGAATCCTGTCGCGCATACGGAGTGCTGCCTGGGGGCTTTCCTTTGCGATGTGTTCAAGTAGTGTACGTAAGTCATCGAGAGCCTGGGGGCGGAAAAGAAAGCTCATCGCGCCTCTTTGATTACACGCGTCATCCAGCCGCCGAACTCCTCGAGGGTCATGTCCTGGGCCTCACCGGAGTCCAGACCCATTTGGAGAAAGTCGCTCAGTTTCTTCTTTTGCTCGGCCAACTCAACGTGCAGGCTCCCCGGACCATGACACGCTTCACAGCTGACATCAATTTCCGAAAAGGTTGTACTGTACTTGCGTGAAAGCGGATCAAAATTTTTCCTGACGTTGGTACTGTGGCATTCCGCGCAGCTCGCGTTCCACGACTGAGTGATGCCGGTCCAGTGCAGTGGGTCAGTCGGATCGATCTTTTCGTCAACATCGGGCGGCGAAAGGTAAAACCATTTCTTGTTGTTCGTATCCCAACTCAATCTCAACACTTGCACACGGCCGAGTGGCGCAAAGGTCTTGTTTCCAGTATTGCTTTCGAGCGAAACCTGGGAAGTCCTGGGACCGTCCAACTCAACCATGTATTGCTGCAGGGGCGTCACGCCAAATACAAATTTGACTTCATAGTCGTGCATCAGGCCATCGGGACCCTCGGTGTTAACCATGAATCTTTCGCCATCCATGAACACCCGCGAAGTTATTCCGAAATGCTCGATTTGTTGACCATCAAAGTCCGCCAACACGGTCTCTTTCGTAGCTACATCCATCGCGAGGTCGTGATGCGAACCGTAAAACAGATCGGCTTGCTCTTGATGGCAGGCAACGCACGATTCGCGCCCCACAAATGAACGCTCAACGTTGTCGGGAACGGTTTGATACCAGTCGGCGATAAGATAGCCGGCCAAAACGACGCCCACAACCAGCGCAGCGACGATCCAAAATCGATTGCGAGCGCCTGACCTTTGAACTGAATCTGCGTCGTCCATATATTTCCTTGGAAAGATCAATCCATCATATTACTTCGTAGCAACAAAAAACGCCACGGACGTGAACCTAAAACAAACATTGTCAATTTTGGTACAATACGGCAGTGTGGTATGTTCGAAATGGATTGTGAAATGACGCGCCAGTCTGGATCAAATCTGGCCGGGGAAAAGGACGCGGTCGATGTGAACGACCTGGACGGACTCGGGGATTATCTGACCAAATTCGGGTTCGATTTGGAATCGATCTCGAGTTCGCCGATTTTCCGAGGCGCAAATCTACTTGGGATCAAAACCGACTTGGGGCACCTTTGTATTGGATTGCCCGATGGATTCTCGAATAAGAGTACTTTTGTCGCAGACCGTCTTTACTGGTTTCCCAACGGCTTGCCCGGATCAACTTCCGTTTTCGTCACCAGCTCTCGACTGAAACAGGAATTAGAAAACCTGCCCGCCTGGTTCGACGCACTTCGTACATTTGCGTGTCGTGTGGATTCCAATCGCTTCCTGATCACGGCAGAAAAAATTTCGACGGATCGTTTCGTGAAACGAATCGGCGAATTGTTCCGGATTCCTGTTTGCCAGTTTCGCCCTCTCCAGAGCCACAAATCTTCGCAAGACATAAAGGAACGCGTGGAAGACGAAATCGTTTGCTATTTTAGTCCGTGTCTGGGGTTGGAAAAGGACATCCAACAAGGTGACTTGGACCGATTATTGATGCTGGCGGCGGAGCAAGTTCTCTTGCTGTCCGTACGTGGAAACGGCAATACGTATCGAGCTGCTGCTGAGCGGATCGCGCTCAACAGCGAAACTCGTGTGCTCGTTGATCACAATCTTACGCCAAAAAGAAAACTAAACTCGCTACTCGAACAAGGTGCGACTGGGTGGTGGATTTACCCTGGCGAACAACAGTATCTGGATTCATCCAACGAAATCAAGCTTACGGTACCTGTCCTTGGAATAGATGAAATCAACGCGGCCCAATATCTGTTGCACTGGACGCGCCGACGTGTCGGCAAATGGCCTGATCAATCCGAGAACCAATATTTGGACGACTTGATTTTTGGCTCGTCCCGAGCGCAACACGATCCTCTGGCCGCGCTGTGCCGAATTCTGGCATCGGATCGGATATTGGCATCCGTCGAAATGACACGCGCGCAAACGCCGGTGGTTTGTCTGAGCGAGATCACCGTTGATCAACTTTCCGAAAGAAAAGTCTTCAGACCACACTTGGCTCGATGGGATTGTTTACCATTCGGAATCGCAATCGAACGCGAGATTCTACAAGCGTCGGGCGCAAAAAAAGTCATCTACGGTGACGAGGCCATGTGGGAATCACTTGCCAGCGATTCGCGGCCCTATTTTCAACCAGCCACGAGCGAATCTGGAAAAATCGACTGGCAGGTGGAGCAGGAATGGCGAATCGTGGGCGACTTGGATTTGCGACTGATCGGAAATCAGCAGGCGTTCGTGTTCGTCCCGTCGTTGGAAGCAGCGGAGGTGGTTACTTCATTGAGTCGATGGCCAATTGTGGTTCTTTCAGATGGGGTTCGGTAGATGCTCCTTCTTTCTGCAACATCGCGATTTTTTTCTTAGGAGGCCTCGGATTTTTATTACCTCTCCTTGGGGAGAGGTCGCCGTCTCAGCGGCGGGTGAGGGGATTGCGACTAAGAAGACGAGGATGATGAATTCGAGGCCACGGATCCTCCTTCAATCAATGATACTATCATTCCGGGCTCCAATTCAATTCCATCAATTTTTTTCCGAACCCCCATCCGCTGCAACGCGTACTGTCGCCGGACAGTGGAAAATCAGGGATGCGATGAAGAAATGCTGTCATAAATCCGTATTGCCACCAATGTTGGCATTCTGTAATTACGCGACACATTAGATTAATGATCTCGGTCAAGGATGGACCTTTCTTTGCAAACGAAACGGCAAAAACACCGAAATAACACGGAGATTCCACGGATTCATACTGCGCGTCGACTCCTGTGCGCTGCCGTGATTCTAATCGCAACGCTGGCAACAACGGGCTGCCAGTGTTGGGAAAACTGCAGGCTATCGAAATGGATGCCCAAAGATATTGGTACTGAAGGTCGGTTTGCCAGGCAAAACAACGACTTTGATGAGATTGCGAAAACGACCGATAAGCTGTCGGCTGCGACCGCAATCCAGCCTGCGAGAACCACCGAACAAGTTCGTTACCAGAGTGCAGACCGCAATTCGACGGGCGACACACTCCCGAGACCTCGCACAAGTGCTCAGCAAAGCTCCGGCAAAGTCGATCGAGCCAACCAGGTTGTTGAAGTAAAGATCACGGGTAACGAATATTTAGCCACTCACCAATTGCTGCGAAACATCCGCACGCGGCAAGGCCGCTACTTTGATCCCGATCAACTGCAACAGGATGTTGATCGACTTTGGCGAATGCCCGAAATCCGCCGAATCAACGGGCCTTACATTAATCGCACGAATGACGGAGTGGTCATCACGATCGATGTGGTCGAGCGAAATCAGATGGTCAAAGTCGAGTTTATTGGCAATCGTGGCATCACAGACCGAGCCTTGAAGAAAGAGACGGGACTGGAAGACGGCGCGCCTCTCGATAGTCACCAGATTCGCATGGCAAAAACCCGAATTGAAGAGTATTACCGCGAAAAAGGTTATCCCAAGACTCAAGTCGAGATCATGGAAGGGACCGAAGACGATGATCAAAAAGTCGTCTTCATGATTCACGAGGATCAAAAACAACGGGTTTGGAAAGTTGAATTTGAAGGCAACGAATTCGCAACGGATGC
>CAMYNE010000166.1 GCA_947259675.1 uncultured Pirellulaceae bacterium | reverse complement strand
CTCCTCGCGAGCCACGACCTCATCTTGTTCGAAGTCGGATTCGAGAATGATATCGTCGTCGTCGCGGATTTCGTCGACTTCAGGTCGTCGCCCTCGAGCCGGACGAGATTGGCGTTTTTGGGCTTCGCGACCGGATTCAATTGCTTCGTTCGCTTCGTCGCGACCCGACCGTTTGCGAGATCGGCCGCGACCGGATCGTGCAGGTCGCTCAGTTTCGGATTCTTCGGATTTTCCGCTTTGCTGTGTTCGATCTCCGCGGTCAACAGCGCCCCGCGACCGCGTTTGCGGCTCTCCAACCTCGCGGTCACGTCTGGCCCGATTTCTTCGGGAAGGTCGTCTGGCAGGTCGCTTGTCATCCTCGGAAAAATCGAGGTCCTTCACTTCGAATTCAACAAAATCTTCGTCACTTTCATCTTGAGTTATTTCCGTGTCACGTGAAGGCCTTCCTCGAGAACCTGACGCGGCGTGAATATCCGCATCTTGTTCTTTCTCTTCAAAGGGTTCCTGAAAATCGTCGCTTGGAACGAACAATTCAGACAGAGGTGTTTGCTCTTCCTCACCAACAGCTTCAAATGACTCATCAGGCTCTTCAAACAGCCCGAAACCGAATGAACTTTTTGGACTTGGTTTCGCAGCAGGCTCGCTTTTCGGGCGAGTTGGTTTTTCGTGCTTAGCTCTTGCAGGTTCAGTCTTGGGCGATTCGACCGTTGGCGATTCAACGGGACGGACATCGTCGTCCTTTTTCGATGGTTGTCTTGCGGTCATTTGCTCCGATGGCGGAGCAAGTTCGCCGCCGAACGGCTCGTTGGACCTTGCTTCGGCCTTGGCTGCAGGTTTTCGTTTCGCTTTTGTCTTTGGTCGTTTTTGGGGAAGTTCGATCGAAGAAGGTGGAGGCGCCGGTGCAGGCGGTGGGGAAATACCGAGTTTCCCAAGCAGCCGGTCCCAATGACTCAACTTTTTTTTCGTCTCATCCGATTCGGTTTCTTCTTTACCCTTTGAGACTGAATCGTCCTCACTGACGATTTCTCCGCTGTCGAGTTCTTTTGATGGGACTCCTGCCGATTTAATAGCACTCGCTGATTCGACTTCTTCTGTTGGCGCTTCAAAACTCTCTTTCTGCTTGAGCGAGATTTCTTCTGCAGGCGAATCTTGAGAACTCAATGACGGCGAAATTTCTTCGTCTTCATCACCGTCGATGAAATCGTCTTCGATGGGCTCAACTTTCTTTGCAGCATGGCCACCAAAATAATCGAAAATGTCGTCGCTCACAAAACTCTCCGAACTATGCGGCAATGCCGCAAAAAAACCGCGAAACATTAAAAGAAGCTAACCTACCAATATATCGCACTATTACGTATCAACAAAAGCCCAACGAGCAAAACACATCGGAAAGTTGTGATTTGGACGTCGGCCCCATGATGAACTTGGGATACCGAACGTCGTTTGGACTCAGTTAAAACCACATGGAATTCAAAAAGGCAAAGACCGTTGATTGAGAATGATCCAGCCTGTGAGTGATATTCGCTGTGTTGCTTTTTGATGGAAGTTCGCTGTTACCCGGAAACCCGTTGTAGTTTAACGCCGCAGCAACGGAGAGATTCAAAACAAGCGCAAACGAAAACCCGTGACCTTCGGTAAAGCCACGGGTTTGTCCTTATTGTCCTTAGATTGAGTCTAAAATCGACGAATTAGGTGTGTGCCGTTATCGGCAACATCAAACATCGGACGATCGTAATATTGGTACCAGCTGAGTCCACGGGGTCGAAAACTCAGGCCCATATAGATATTCCAGGAATCTGTGTCTGTACCGCCTACATTGGGTACCTCTTCAGAAATGAGGTAAGTCAGGCCAGCCTGCACGGCCGTTCGTTCACCGACCGGCATATCGCAACTAAGTCCAACAATGCCTCTACTCTCGTCAGCAAATCCGCCAAACAAATCCATGTATCCACCACACTCGCATTCGCGCCGGTAATAGAAACGGTAACTGTTGAACGTCGAAGTAATGAGTCCGTTAACCCTGGTTCCGCCAATCACGCCGTCGGAAATATCGTCTTCCACATTGGTAGCGAAACGGAAACCATAAATCGCCCCGTTCGGATATACCCAGGCCACATTACCGCGGATCTGAGTTGTTGTCGAATCTGTAAACCAGTTTTCATCTAACACATCAGCCACCACGCCCAACTGCAGTCCGTAATCGACACGACGGTAGAGGCCTAGAGTAAAAAACGTCTGGTCGCGCCGATCCGGTGCGAATTCTTTTCCGTTGAAATTGGATTGAACGGAGCGCACACCGATCTGACCCGATAACAATCCGCAGGACAGCCTGCAAAGTGGTATGCCAAGATTGATGCCACCATAGAGCCCGAAGTTATCGTCCGGGAATGGTGTACCGTTAGCACCAGCAATGTTAAATGCAGACCCATTGAATGCGCTTGCTCCGGTGAAATACTCCGCATCGTAGAAAATTCGGCCGAGTCCAAACAACCAACAGTCTTCCCACGTCCCTGGCGGGCATCCGCCACGGTCACAGCAAGGGGTGTTTAAAGGAGCGCAGGTGTTACAGCGTCCACAGAAAAATCCGTTGAGTCCGCAGCCCATAATTCCGCAGCCCACCTGACAGTCACCGCAACCGCATCCACCGTCGCTGATGACTTCAGAATAAACGTCACCGGTACAATTGGAGCAGCCTGCTCCGGCGCAGTTACAGCCGCCGCTAACCACTGGCGCGCCGGCAACAATGTTGGCACCGCCATCAACGATCGCTGAACCGCCTTGGGTGATTTGTTCATCATAAACTTGAGCTGTACGCAGATGTCGTGGAGTGTAGCCATTCGGTGCACCTGATGTACGAGGCGCCATTTGACTTTCGCGCGGCGTAGCCGTGCGAGTTCTTGGATTTGTATTTCGTTGAGCTTGTCGCGGCAGGCGAGTCACCCTTGCCGAATTCTTGGCCGGAGGAGCCGGCGGTGCGGCATAGTCGTAACCTTGTTGGTAGGCGGTTTGCTCGACATTCGTTTCAGAAGTCTGAGGAGTTTGTTGTGCTCGTGCGCGAGCAGCTCTCATCGCCTTTAGGCGCGCATCATATTGGGACGCGGATTGGGCGGAGACGTCTGGGATGATCAAGAAACCTGCCAACACAGTTAGCAATCCGATCACGATTCGTTTTTGGGGCGAAAACATTTCGATCTCTCTTAACTTAAGAAACAGCATGCGCAGAATTCCGCGCCGTGAAGGCTCGTTAAATACCTTCTTCGGAATCCGCAAAGTCTGTTCTTTCGTAAAAATTGAAATAATCGAAAAGGTTCTTCGTTGTTGCCCAGTTTCACGCCAGGGCTAGCATGCTGGTAGAGCAATTCAGCCTGCCTTTTCGCGAGGGGGACGTTCTGGCATTATTTAATGTTGCTGGGGCTCCGGTGCCTTGGCCCGGCAAAGTCCATGGAAACAAATTGTGGCTGGAAGCCGGCTGGAAAGCTCCCGTCAAATCCGATTCACACAGGGGCAAAAAGCATAGTGGTCCTTCAGTGGTTTGTAGTCCCGCCTTCAGGCGGAGTTATCCGGCTAAAGCCGGTACTACGAACTGGTCAGTTCAGGTCTGACGCTGCACTTGGCTGGTGGGGACTTTCGCCGCGTCAAGAATCAGTTTTGAAATCAACCCGATTTCCGTTGCGGATTTGGAAGAACGGACGAAGCAAAATTGGTAGAAAAGAAACCGGTCCGTCTCGGCAAGCCGATTACGCTTTCGTTTTGTTAGTCTGCGTATTCGTGAAACGCAGCAATGATGTGTTCATGGCGACGGAAGAAAGCATCGACGATGGTAGGGTCAAAATGTGTGCCGCGGCCATCAGCGATGATCTGAAAACACTGGTCTAGCGGAAAGGCCTTTTTGTACGGCCTCGACGTGCTGACAGCGTCAAAAACATCGGCAACGGCCGTAATGCGACCTTCGATCGGAATCTCTTCGCGAGACAGTCCACGCGGATATCCAGTGCCATCCCATTTTTCATGATGCGTTTCGGCGACCAGTGCTGCCAGACGCATTACCGGAGAACTGCATTCATCCAGGAAGTCGCCGATTTGAGTTCTGGAAGCTTCAGTTTCGAGGCGTACATCGTCTCGTATGATTCGGCTGCCAGCTCGACAATGGTCTTTAACCGCTTCAAATTCCTGTGGTGTCAGACGATCTGGCTTATTCAAAATCGCGTCTGGAACTCCAATTTTCCCGACATCATGAAGTTGCGCGGCGTGTTCGAATTCGATGATCTGTTCCGGCGTGAAACCCAGTTCTTCCGCGATGATCGCGGCGTATCGACCGACGCGCAAAACGTGTTGACCGGTATGATCGTCTCGAATTTCAGCAGCGCGGGCCAGGCATTGAATCGCCTCTCTGCGTGAAGCCATGAGCTCGGTGGTTCTTAGTTGGACTTCATGTTCCAGCCTTTGAGAGTATCCGGAGAGCAAGTCAACATGGGCTTTGGCTAGCAGGGTATTACGCACGCGAGCCAATAGTTCGCTCGAATTAACAGGCTTCTGCAAGAAGTCATTGGCGCCCAAATTCAATGCTTCGACCTTCGTATCGGTTTTGGAAGACGCCGTCAAAATCAAGACCGGAATATTCTGCGTTTGATCATCGGCCCGGATTTGTTTGAGAACAGCCAGCCCATCGATATTGGGCATGCGAATGTCCAGCAACACCAAATCGGGATTTTCTCGATAGATTCTTTCGAACGCTTTAGTCGAATCGGTTTCCGTCGCCAATCGTTCGAATCCGCCCAGGCTCAGGAATTTCTTAACGACTGCCACTGTCGACGGTTCATCGTCGATAATCATCACGCTTGAGGCGGTAACATTGGTATCCGATGAGTCATTGAACCCAGGCTCGTGCTCCGTTTGATTAATCCTCACACCTTCGATTGCGGTGCATTTAGCCCCGTCATGCAGCGTTGAACAGTTTCTCCCACGCTGTTTTCCAGAATACAAAGCTGTATCTGCTCGTCGAAACAACAGATTCGCGTCGTCGCCTTTCATTGCGTTCGCAACTCCGATGCTGACAGTTAACTGGAAGGTGGCCGCATCGGTTTGAATACTGGTATTTTCAATTAATTCTCGGATTCGCTCGGCCGTTTGATTGGATTGGCATGTACGCGTTACTGGAAGGATGACTGCAAACTCCTCACCGCCAACCCGGCAGACGAGGTCCATTTGGCGCGTTGCCCGCCCGATAGCGGACGCAACTTGCTGTAATGCAACATCACCCGCTTGATGCCCCAATTTGTCATTGACCTTCTTAAAGTGGTCGATGTCGATCAACAGCAAAGCGACTGGCGTTCTTTGGCGTTCCCATTCGATCATTTTCCGATTCAATTCGAAATCGAACGCTCTTCGATTTGCGATTCCGGTCAGCGGATCCTGGGGCGACCAGTTCGTTTGCACTGACAGGTTTGTGCAGAAAATCGTTGGCACCCAGATTAAGCAACGTTGTGCGGGTGACATGTTGTTCATCGCTCGTAAGCGTCAACACCGGGATATCGCTTGTCTCTTTGTGTTGGCGAACCGCTTGCAGGATTTCGATGCCGTTAACAGGCATCATGAGATCCAGCAATATGATGTCTGGTTTTTTCCGTCTAATCGTGGTGACGGCTTGCGAAGACTCGGTGACCAGTTCGAAATTGGAAAATCCGGCAAGCTGCAGATATTTTCGGATAACGATAGTCGTCGCATCGTCGTCGTCAATGATCATGATCAGAGCATTTTTTACCATCTCGTCGTTTGCCCGAGGGAAAACGAACGGAGACGCTTCATGCTGCGTTCCATATACGACTGGCGGAGCGATCGGATGAATTGGGGGTGTTGTTGAAGACATATCTTGTAGCTGAGAGGTCGAATCTTGATTTATCGTGTGAAAGTCTAGCTTTTTCTATTCGACAATCTGATCAATTCCCAAAGACATTTGTTCGAATTGTAATGATTGTTTTGACAGTGACCTTAAGCGCGAATGCATGGACTGGCGCAATTCGGGGATCGCATTTAGCTCGATGTTTGCGGTTCAGGGACAATCCGAATTCGGTTGGCAATTCCGCGAATCTTTTCGATCTGGTCCAGCACCCGAACGATATCCTGGTCAGACGCGAACGATTCAAGCTGTTTGCCAGGAACATCGAAAGCTTCAAAACCGGCAGAACCGCCAGCTCCTTTTAACCAATGCCCCAAACTGTAAAGCTCCTCGAAGTCCATCGATTCTGCTGCCAATTTCATTTTTTCGATTTGATTATGCAGATGTTCTACAAACAGATTTGCAATATTAACAAAGTCTTCATCATCCATCGGCAAACTGGACTCAACAAATTCAATTTCGGCATCGTCACCATGTTGTGACAACACTTTATCGCCCAGCACAGTCGAGTCGTTCTGCCCTTGGGGCTGATTGATCGTTAAGGTTGGTTCGGTGAATGATTGCGTCGGTTGAGTTCGATTGTCTTGCTCCTCATCAGCGGCAACCGTCTTGACTTCATTCGTCTGGATTGCATCACAAAGCGCCCGATAAAGTCGTTCTCTGTTAATCGGCTTGGGCAAAAAGCCGGTACAGCCCGCTGAGCGACACTTTCGTTCATCTTGCGGCAGCGCGTTGGCTGTCAGGGCGATAATCGGTACGGTACAACCCTGCGATCGCAATAACCGGGTCGCTTCAAATCCGTCCATCACTGGCATGTGCATGTCCATTAACACGGCATCAAACCGTCCGTTGTTGACCATCTCCACAGCTATTTTCCCATTTACAGCCATTTCGAAGTTAGCGCCTGCCCGTTTAAGGAACAGCGCGACCAACTCTCGATTCGACTCGCCGTCGTCGACGATCAAGATAGTTGACGGAGGGAGTTGGAGTTGTTCGTCGGACTGCTTGGTGGAGGTTTCGGTTTGTTTCAGCTGTTCAGCGGATAACAATGGAACGCCTGTCAAATCACCGGGGTCTACGGAAAACGTGAACACGCTTCCCTTGCCGGGATTACTCGTGACGGAAATTCCGCCGCCCAGCTTGAGGGCCAGCTCGCGACAAATCGTCAATCCCAAACCGGTACCACCAAAGCGGCGCGTGATCGACACGTCAGCTTGTGCAAACGGGTCAAAAATCTTTTCCATCGCTTCTGGTGACATTCCGATTCCCGTATCCGCAACTTGAATTTCCAGCAGCTTTTTCCCGTCCGATTCGATCAATTTAGGTTGAACAAAAACACCGCCTTCGTCAGTGAATTTGATCGCGTTGCCAACGAGATTGATGATGGATTGTTTTAAACGTAAACCGTCAGTCAAGATGGTTTCCGGAAATTGGTCGACGGGTTCATATTCCAGACGAATTCCTTTTTCCTGCGCCTTAATGCCGAGCGTGGAAACCACGCTGCCAATCAATTCATGAATGGAAACGCGCCTGAGATCGAGTTCCATCTGCCTTGATTCAATCTTTGACAAATCGAGAATATCATTGATCAGGGCGAGCAGATGTTCTCCGCTATTCTGGATGGTCGACAAGTGTTGTAGTCGCTTTTCTTCGTCTTCTTCGATGCCAAACTGTAAGACTTCCGTATAACCCATGATTGCGTTCATCGGCGTGCGAATTTCGTGGCTCATGCGAGCCAGAAATTCACTCTTGGCACGATTCGCGCGATCCGCTGCGTCCTTTGCCATTGACAATTCGAACTTGTGATGCTCCAGGTCGGTCACATCCTCGAACGAAGTCAACACGCCTCGATACTCTCCATCTGCGCCTAAGACTGGCGACGAGTTTGCAACCAGCGTGAGTTCATTTTTATCACAGTCCGTGAGTTTCATCAAAAAACTTGCTTCCGGTCTTTCGTTTTGAAGTGCAAGTGTCCAAGGGAGTTCCTTTTTTGTCTCAAGATGATCGACATGCTCATGAATGATTTCCCAGGGAAAACGATCGGCATGTTGACCGACTATTTTTTCTGCGCTTTTGCCGGCCCATTTGGCAAATGCTTCGTTAGCCAAAATCACTCTGCCTTTACGGTCAGTTACGATGAGACCTTCGGCCAACGAATCCAACGCTGTGCGAACGCGTTTCGGTACCGCTTTTGATGGGTCGAGTTGCTGCAGTACTTTACCCAGGTAAAACGAAAACACGAAAAAACAGGAAAGCCCGGCAACGGCAAGGTAAATCGTCTGTGAATTGCCGATCCATCCTGAAATTCCAGCAGGCCGAATCGGAGCAAAGCGGATTTCAACATCGCCCCATTTTTGTTCACTGATATTTAATGGAACCGTGACGTGCGTTTCCGTCGAATAATCGTTTTCCAGATTCCAATTCGCGAAATGGTCGCCGACTTCGGCAATCGTTTCGCCGCCATGTTTTCGCAGGCCAGCAGAAAGCACGTCATCATTTCGTTCCACCAAAGCCGTCAGGACGCCCTTCATGCGAACGATGTCATTTTGAGTCAATAAGGTTGAGGTGTTGAATGCAATTGACTCACAAAGCTGACCGCGTCCTTTCATCTTTGCGCTGCGAATGTTCGGCCCCAATCCGGTCAAGGTTATTATCAACAAGGTACTTACCATCAAGCAAACCAGACCAAGCGTGACTCGGTGTTTCGTCGAAAGAAATTTCATGGTTCTTATTTTGAGTTAGTTGTGTGTCATCTGTTTCGGACGAAGTAGCGAATCTCACTCCGAGATTTAACTATGCGAATGGGATCGCATTGGACCGTACGCAGATTGTTTGGCAGCGGATGAGGGTGACTCAGTACATTCATCCAAATCGTTGTCAGCATCGTCGAGCATCGACGCCAAAGAATCGTCTTCCGCGTCATCGTCGTCATCGTCCAAGTTGGTCAGAATTGGCAGTGGGTCGATCACCGTCCAAGCGGGCATATGAGCCAACACGCTCACGAGGATTTGGCCACCCCGAATCAACCAAGTCACATAGCCGACGGTCAATGCAGAAGCCATGGATGCGATGCTGCCGACGACGAAGCCAGGATTTGCCGCATCGGCTTGCATTCTGTCTTGCAACAGATCCAGATCATTCCACAGCTGACCTGGCGCTGTGGCTTTCGCAATTGAATTCGAAGATGTGGCCAATTCAATTGACTCTACATCTACGGCTTTTGTTCTGGCGTCCACAGTATAGTAGTAAGTCGTTGCGGCCAGCAGTTCGGCGGCTTCTTCCTCCTCTTCGTCATCAGCTAATATCGAAATCGCAACTGAATCGTTTTGAAACTGTCCACTGACCACTTCGATTTCCGGTATGACCGCCGCCGACGTCGTTACGTTGGTAACGGCGCCAACTAAGTCATCGTCATCGTTTTTATCGTCTGCTTTTTCGCTGGAAGCTGTGGTTGTCGTTACTATGGGCGAGGCAACCAGTAGATCATTGTTGGTTGCATTCACGTCAGCTGGATCAAGATTGTCGTAAACTGGATCAGCACTAACAGCCGGAGCCAGCGCGACTTGATACAGCATGTCCCCATCCGCAACCGAGTCTGCTTGTCCGGTGACAGTGACGGTCTGCGGTATGTTCCAATTACTTGGGTCAAACACCAGGAGATTAGTCGATACGGTGCCTTCGCTGGTGTCGCTGCTACTGACACCGATCATAACGGTGGTGGTTGGCTGGCTCCGAAGCATAATATCAAAGAAATCGCTTGTTCCCGTTTCGTCCGTTACGATATACGTCTTTGAAACAATCACACCGGCGCTGTCATTGTCAATGTTTGTCACCGAAGCGTCGCTCGGGTCGAGTCCATCGTAATTCGGATCAAAGCTTATCGCAGGTCCAAGTACGATCGAGTAAGCGATGTTGCCATCGTCAGCGAAGTCATCGACACCCGTTATACTTATGTTTTGAACCAAGTTCCAGTTTGTAGCGTCGAACGTCAGAATCGACGTGGAAACCGTACCTTCACTTGAATCGCTGCTGGCAATATTGAGCGTAACCAGCGACGTTGGTTCACTGCTCAAGACGACTTCGAAAAACGCGGTCGACCCCGATTCATCGGTGATGAGTCCAGCAACCGGGTTAATCAGAACTCCGGCAACGTCATCGTCGACGTTAACAAGGCTCACGTCGTCAACGTCAATGCCATTATAGTTGCTATCGGTGCTGACTGAATTACCCAAGAGGATCGTGTAACTCATATCGCCGTCGTCAATGAACTCGTTGGCACCGGTCACGGTAACTGTTTGAGCCCGGTTCCAATTGAATGTTGTAAACGTTAACAGGCCGGTTGATGCAGTTCCTTCACCCGTGTTACTACTGGCTACCGCGATGGTCACTGTACTTGTCGGAGCACTCAACAGTACGACGTCAAATGAGGCTGAACCACCTGCTTCGCTGGTCATTAATCCACCGGTCGGTGTCACCAGGATTCCTATGGTGGGCGTAATCGCTGTGTCAATGTTGGCGCTGTTAGCAGAAATCGGAGTGATGCCCCCGTTGGTCGTGGTGTCAACGTTGACCCGTGAGGAACCATTGGTAAAGCCGCCTGAATAGGAATCATCAATGGCTCTAATTTCCAACGATGTTGGCATGCCGGAAAATCCAGTTGCCGGAACGAATCGGACTAACGACGTCGATGACAGCCCAAGCGCCATCGCGCCGTCGTTTACGTTACCAATGGATTGCCAAGTCGTTCCACTGTCTGTTGAATATTGCCAGTCACCTTCGGTTAGAGGATTGGTCGGGTTTCCAATGATGGCGATGCCGCTGAGCGAACTGATGAGGTCGACATCCAATGTCAGGCCGAAGAGCAGATTGCCGATGGTGTCGCCGGGTGGATTGAAATCGTCTTGTACCGTGGCTGCCAGGTTGCCGTTACCTAACAGTGTTGGAGCGTCATTGACATTAGTGAACGTGATCGTCGCTGCGAACGGTCCATCCGTCAGGCTGCCATCGCTGACGGTTACGTCGTAACTTGGCGCCGTTTCGTCGCCGTCATCGACAAACACAACGAGGTTGGCTGTGACTTGGGCCTGGGTGAACGACGTGATCGCCACGCCAGTTGCGGAGGTCAACTCAAACTGACCGCCAATCACATTGGAAACGGTAAATATCAAGTTTGGATCAGGATTGTCGACATCGGTTGCAAAGAGTTCAGCAGCCGTGATCGTAACCGTGCTTCCTTCGGTGATCGTCAACTGGTTGACGCCCAGGACAGGTGCGTCATTGTCGTTGATGAAAGTAATGGTTGCCGCTTGAGGTCCATCATTGAGGCTGCCATCGCTGACGG
>CAMYNE010000165.1 GCA_947259675.1 uncultured Pirellulaceae bacterium | reverse complement strand
CGAGTGCAGGGCCGGAGTATGGAAAGGGGAGGTGATTGGGTTCAGAGGCAAAAAAGAACCAGGTCGCCTGCGGCAGCGCGGGACGCGTCACGGTTGGATCGGCAAATGGCGCGTTCCAGAAACCAAATCCGGCTGTCCCGGCCAGATTTTCGGCCGAATCTGAGAAGCACGCCCGCACTGTCATTGAGCACCCTGGTCGCCACCGAAATCGGCGCTGGCGCGTGCCACCGTAGTCATCGATTTGGGCCACCGCGTAGCCCGATTGCGCTGCATTCAGCGTGAACAAGCGGCTGCCATTTTCGGCCGAAACGAAGCCACCGTTGCGCTCAACCACGCGCCACGAACGATTCCAACTCATGCACTGATTATAGCGGATTGCCTGCCCAATAAAGCAGGATGCCTACGCGATCATCACTAAGCATTCAGTGAAGATTTGACTTCGTTTAGCGAAGCCACGAAAAGGCTGTGCTATACTGCCTCGCTGATGGTGGGAATAGTAAGATAATGAATCTACTGGAGAAAATTCCGCTCAATACGCATTCAAAACAAACGCTGGCAATGCGCGCAGGAACATATTTTGAGGCTAATCAATGTGGCTGGAGTTGTCGACGAATCTATCTGAACAGCCGTTAAAACCGGAACGCGAAGATGAATTCCGTTCCGGTTTTGCGAATTAGGCTGAGAAGACGTTGATCAGCCGAGAGTCGTTTGAGCTGGAGGAAGTTAGAGCAGCCAGTCTGGAAGTTTGCCAGCAGGCGGCAATTTGATGACTCGGGCTTGCTCGATTCCATCGTGCTCTGAAACCGCCGCAATGGCTCGAGGTGAAGCATCACTATCAAGATTCAAAATACCGATCGCTTTACCGCCAGCTTCTTTTACGGCGCGACCTACCGCCATCTGAGCGATGTTTACGTTTTCGGCGGCCAGAATCTTTCCGACGTACGCAATAATTCCGGGAACGTCTAGATGAGTGAAAATCAAAAGATTTCCATCCATGTAGCAATCAGTAGGATACTGACCGAGTCCCACAAGTCTCGGCATGTTCTTACCAAAGACGGTCCCCGAGGCTTGGAACGTTTGAAGTTCTCCTTCCACGGTCACCGACACAACGCTGCTGAAAACCCCATGTTCTCGCGTCGAACTCGTTTCAAGATCGATTCCGCGATCGTGGCACAATACTTCGGAATTAATGATGCTTGCGTCATCGGTTACGTTTTTTAGCAGTCCGGCGCAAAACGAAGAAGTCAACAACCGCGTGTCGTTGTTGGCAATGTCTCCCAGGTATTCGAGTTTGCAACGCTTAATCGCTCCGCAATGCCATTGATTCATCAGCATGCCCAGACGATAGGCAACTTCGCAGTAGCTGCGCATCGACTTGAGTGTTTTTGGATCGACCGCAATGGCGTTAACCGCGTGTTTGATTTCGCCCGTTTGCAAATAGTTGACGAGTAACTCAACGGCTTCAACGGCAACACTAATTTGGGCTTCTTCCGTGCTGGCTCCCAGGTGTGGGGTGCACAAAACGTGCGGCATCCCAAACAAGGGACTATCAGTGCAGGGTTCGGTTTCATAAACATCCAGGGCGACTCCGCCCAAATGTCCCGATTCAAGTCCTTCGACCAAGGCTGCCTCGTCATAGATACCGCCGCGAGCGCAGTTGATTAGGCGAACGCCTTGCTTCATTTTGGCGATTTGTTCCCTGCCGATCAGGCCTTTGGTTTCATTCGTCAGTGGCGTATGCACGGTCAGGTAATTGACCAACGGAAGTAGTTCATCAACTTCGTCAATTTTTGTGATTCCGAGTTTCTCGGCCTGGCTTTTGGAAAGAAACGGGTCGTATCCGACAACTTTCATGTCGAACGCTCTGGCGCGCTTGCAGACTTCCAGGCCGATTCGACCGAGACCGACGACGCCAAGGGTTTTTCCGGCAAGCTGATTACCCGAAAATTTCTTTCGATCCCATTTGCCAGCTTTTAGGCTGGCATGTGCAGGCGCGACGTTTCTCGAGAGACCCAGCATCAAGGCCATTGCATGTTCAGCGGTGCTGACCGTGTTCCCGGTCGGTGTATTCATGACGACGATCCCAAGTCTTGCGGCCGCCGTCTTGTCAATATTGTCAGTGCCGACACCAGCACGAACGATGGCTTTTAGCGAAGCGTTGCCTTCAAGCGATTCAGCCGTAATCTTGACGCCGCTTCTGCAAACCGCGCCGTCGTAGTGCGACAGCGCTTCCCGAAGTTCTTCGCCCGCCAGACCGGTTCTAACGTCGTATTGAATTCCACTCGCATTGTCGAGGATTTCCAATCCCTCGTCGGCAATGTTATCCAGGACAATGACTTTTGATTTGCTTCCGTCCTGCGGCTTTACCGACGTGGATTCGGGCCTGTCCGTAACGACCGACATAGGAGATTCCTGTTAAAAAATTGACGGGAAATGAAACTAGCCATGCTTTTTCACGAAATCGCGCATGAACTCAGCCAATACTTGAACCCCTTCAACGGGCATCGCATTATAAATCGAGGCTCGAATTCCTCCCAGACTGCGATGACCTTTGAGTGAAGTCATATTTTCGTTACTGGCATGTTCCACAAACGTTTTGTCAAGTTCTGGTGACGGTAATTTAAAAACAACATTCATGATCGAACGATCGGCTTTGTTTTTTACATGCCCAAGATAAAAACCGCTGTGTGCGTCAATGATTGAATAGAGCATTTCGGATTTGGCCAAATTCAATTCGTAAATTGATTCCAGCCCACCTTGGTCCTGGAGCCATTTGAAGATCAATCCTGAGACGTAAATCGCAAAAGTGGGGGGCGTGTTGAGCATCGAACCACCCTTCACCTGCTGAGCATAATCAAGGTAGCTGGCCAAGCGGTCACCTGAGCGCGCCAGCAAGTCTTTTCTAATGATGACAACCGTGACGCCAGCGGCTCCTGCGTTTTTCTGAGCGCAGGCGTAAATCAGTCCAAACTTGGAAACGTCGCAAGGGCGACAAAGAAAGTCAGACGAACTGTCGCTGACGAGTGGCACGTCCCCGTTGGCTGGCGGCTGGGAAAACTGCAATCCGTGAATGGTCTCATTCGACGTAAAGTGGATATAAGCAGCGTCGTCGGAAAAATCAATTTCTGATAATTGAGGCAGCACGCTGTATCCAGAATCGGCTCCGTTCCAGGCCAAATTCAACTTGCCATAGCGCCGCACTTCTTCGCTGCTGGTAAGGCCCCATTTTCCCGTAACGATATAGTCAGCCGTTTGAGATGGATCGCTCAACAGATTCATAGGTATCATTGCATTCTGTAAACGAGCACCTCCTTGAAGGAACAGAACTTCATGGGTATCGGGAACCTCCAACAAATCGACGAGCCGTTGCCGTGCGTCGTCCAGGATTTCAACAAAGGCCTGGCTGCGATGGCTGATTTCGAGAATGCTGCTTCCAACTCCCGGCAATGCGAGCATCTCTTCTTTGATTTGTTCCAAAACCGATAAAGGCAGAACAGCGGGCCCAGCGGAAAAATTGTAAGCGCGCGAAACAGCAGTGTGTGTTGACATCTAGTTATCCGTGGCCTTCGTAAATAAATAAGCGGCAATTTGCCTGAAGCGTAATCGCAAATTTTAAACTGGCATCCACAAAGTTAGAAGGCGGTTTTAAGCAACTGGCTCCAGCACACAGAAAAGTCCAAGTTCGCATTGATTGGAATATCAGTTGACAGGCGGAGTTTGTCCAATTAAAAACCAAAAACATCCAGTTATCAGGGGCGGCCCCTGCGACTGCAGGAACACTCGCGTTTTGCCAAGGATTGTATTCGCCTCGGCGAACCACAGCCGTTCTAGAACGGCGTGTCGAGGGGGCCAAAACATACCGCCACAAGGTTTGTGAGAACACAACCGGTCATTTGGTTGTTGCAGGCTGCTATTTAGAGGAATACGGATCAACCGAACCGTACCGGGCCGGTGCGGTCTCAGTCGTTCCGGCCGGCAGATTGGCAAGACGGTTTTGGAGCTCGGTTACGCGCTGGGCGATATCGGCTTGTTGCGGATCGATTTGCAAGACGCGAATATAGTTCTCTAGCGCAAGTTGATATTGACCCTGTGAATCGCGAACATGCCCCAGGGCTTTCAAGGCTCGTGTGCTGTTGCTGTTCAGTTTGAGCGCATCGGCGAGCAGATCGCTGGAACGACGACTATCCCCGTACTCCTGGTAGAGACGAGCCAGTTCAATAAGCGGATCGGTCTGCCCGGGGTGGCGCTGTCGCCAAGCGTTCAGCAAATCGAATGCGTATTTTTCTTGCCCGGTTTCAATCAGCAATGCCGAAAGGCCTCGATGTGCGTCAACATGTTGATCGTCAAGTGAAATGCACTGACGATAGAGTTGTTCCGATTGATCCAGCCAGGTTTTGTTTTTTGTCTGTTTACCAAGTGCCTGGTAGCTGGCTGCCAGATTGTAATATGCATTGGCATTCTGAGGGTCGACAGTCAAGGCCCGTTGGAATTCGTTGATTGCCTGCGAGACTTGCCCCGATTGAAACGCCTGAATGCCCGTAATGTTGTGTTGATTGGCTTTCAATTTGCAACCACAAAAAAAGAGCGACATTGTTACGGCCCAAAAAATGAATCCAAGAATTCTGTTGTTCGCGAGAATTCTGAATGTGTCATGCCAATAAATGTCAAAATACATTTTGGTTTCCGTCGATGTCAAAATGAAGATGGCGCGTGAAAGCGAAAAAATTACGCGGCAAAAATAGAAAAAGATTAAAGTCGTGACAATGGCATTGATTTGCCAGCAATTGTGCCTCCGAAGTGCCAGCAGAAATATGGCACTGGATTGAGTAACGCTTAAGTGCCAGCGGATCGCCATGAGACGACGCGGTTGATCGGTAAAATCAGAAAGATAAGGGCGACTGCAAAAAAAAAGGCCGCCCGATGGCAGCCTTGAAGGTCGTTTGGATCAATTTGAGTTAGGCGAGAGATTGTTCTGAGTCGAGAGTTTCTTCCGTATTTTCATCCGAACTAGCGTCGGCGTCTGGATTGTAAACAACTTGAGGTTCTGCGACCTGACGGTAGCCCATCTTGTGTAATACCTCCAGGATTTCGCTGCATGTTGGAAACATACGACCGCTCAGTCGTTTGTACTCATCCAGTGCTTGCATGAATTCGATTTCTGGATCGGAATACTCGCGTTCACACGTGGTCGGATCAATCTGACGACGACGATGGCCTTTCCGGCGTTCGCTCGCTGTTACCTCGACCTCGACCGGTTTTTTTCGACGATCATCGCCTTTTCGTGGGCCAGTTTCATTGAGTTCGTTCAATTCCTTGTTCGTCTTCTTTGTTTTCTTCGTCATCTTTGTTCTGCTTTTAACCCAATATTGAGAATTCTGACACAACCAATTTCATGAGCTACGTAGGCGTCCCTCATGACGATGAAAACATACAACAGTTAAGTAAAATGACACGAAGAAATCACATTAAACGTTTAGCTAAGGCTGAATCAATAATCAGATGATCCGGCTATACTGATTTTGCGGGATATGGGAGAACCAAGCAGTGGCGAGTTTTGATAGCTTGTTTCCATTCTTCTTCCCTCTAATCCAGACAAGGCGGACTCCCCTTCCGCAATCGCGGGTAACGATGGACCATTGATCATGACAGAATATGAATTTGTCCGTCATCCAGACCTGTTGGAAATGGAATCCCATTACGACGATCAATGGCAAAAATATAGCAATCATCGAGAAATTGTTACAAAGACCCTGGCTTCGTTTGCCAATCAAAAATCATCGTTGTGTGTTCTCGGATGTGGGGCGTGTTTCGATCTGGAGTTGGCAG
>CAMYNE010000164.1 GCA_947259675.1 uncultured Pirellulaceae bacterium | reverse complement strand
GCTTGACGATGTTATCTTGGAAGCAATTAATCTTATTAGTCGCAGCGTTCTCCTGCCAAAGTTTTGGCATGTTCGAAATCGCTTCAGTGGTGGGACAGGCCGAAATAGACGATTTGGCTTCGCAAAACGCAAACGATGAGTTTGGTCCGGGGTTCCGGTCGTTTCCGACAACCGATGCGCCAAAAATTGACGCACCCACGGCTTCACGGAACCAGATTGCACCCACAATAATTATCCGACCACCCGCCATTCGCTCACCTGAATTGAACGAATGCACCGTCGAAACGACGCAAATTGAAGGCAGCCCGAACGGTGAATTTGCCATCAAGTTGACGGTTCCCGATTCGATAAGCGTGATTGAAGTCCTGCCTAATCAAAACCCCAACTCCTTTCGAAACTTCAAGATTAAGTTGGTGCAGACCACCCCTACACAAGAGCTACCCTCTGCTCTCTCGAACAAAAAATCTACCGCCCAAAGTGAGGCTGCTCAATTGAAACCGTCCAGTGAACTTGCGGATGCAGCCAGTTCGCAATTTACGTCTGGCCCAGGGTTCCAAAAGAACCCATTCTTTGCCTCTCCGTCGAACTCTGAGGCCCAAAATAGAACGGTTCCACGCAGAAAAAAAATATCGGAAGCCAACTCCGTGAACAAGAGGAAGTCGATCCAGACAATCTTTAAGTCAACTGCCAAAACTTCTTCTGAAAAATCGAAAAACATGTTGGCTCATGCCATTCCAACGGTTGAATCTGACCCCCTTCCAAAATCTGATCATCCGAGCCACCACATGACGAGCTCTGATCCTGTATTGCACGCCGAGCTAACGGGTCCGACCATCATGGGCGTCGGTGCACTTGGTGACTATATGGTGGAAATCACTAATTCATCTTCAGTTCCGGCCCAAAACGTTGTAGTTCAACTTGAAATTTCCAGCGAGCTAAGCTTCGTTCTGCTCGATCGCGAAGCTGAAGTCGATCCAATGGGAAATTCATTGTCATGGCTGATTCCGGAGATTGGTGCAGGAAAAGACGTCACGATTCGTTATCGCATTCAGTCGAATCGCGAGGGCAGCCACCACCAACGCATCAACGTTCAGATAGACGACCAGCAGCTAGGAGCATGTGGATTTGAAACGAAAGTCCAAGTCAATTTCACCACGCCCGACGCTCCGATGTTGCCTTTCGAGAAGTAACCGAGGGATCTAGCTATAACTAGTGCCGCGTCCAACCTGAATAGCGTGGTTCGTAGTACCGGCTTTAGCCGGATATTCCGCCTGAAGGCGGGACTACAAACTGTCCGCTCAGAATTGACATCCCATTAGTCACTCGCTTCTTCGCTCTCGTGAGTTTTGTCTTTGACCAAGCCATCCTCGATCAGTTTATCAACCAATTGCTCGATGGCTGAGTAGCCTTTCAGAAAGCCTTCCTGAGGCACCTCAAGTACTTTGTCTATTTCAATCGTCGATTCATCGATTCGTGTTACAAGTTCAATGTTGAATTTACCGTTTTGAAAAGTAATATTGCGAAATCCATCGGCAAGCAAAACTCTGCTTTCTGGTGTTTGAGGCCGCGCTTGCCAAACCGACATGCCAAGGATGGTGCACCCGATGCCAACAAAAAGTCCGATCAAAAATAGGGTCGTTTTAGAAAAGTCTGGTTTCATCGCCGCTCACTTTCGACCGAGGTCAAGAAATCATCAATTAGATTGGATTGGACGAGTGTACCCGATTCATTCGAAGTTACCGATCACGATTGCGGTCGGTTCTCAATACGTCTCGACTTGGGAAAGATGAGTTGCGCGATCAACAAACTTTGAATGTACAGATTAGCCGACCAGGCTCAAGTTTGGTTGGGGAAAGTTCTGAAACAAGTTTGAAAGCAGTGTGGCGTTCAAACAGGTAGTGTGAGACCCACCATTGTTGCCCGTTGTCGGTCGCAAACAGTTCAGAGACCGCGAGAAAAAACATCCGCCAGCGATTAAACCACCGAACAGCCTCGGCTCTTCCATAAGTCTGAACCAAAATAGGCATGATTTTTGACTTTTGGCGGTCCAGGTTAGCCAGCCAATGCTCGCTGGTACGAGAGTAGTTCATTCCACTCCAACGCCATTGTCGAGTCAGCTGCATGTGGTCGGCAAAACGCAAAATCAACCCGTCGCTCGGCATCACTCCACCGGAAAAGAAATAGCGACTCATCCAGTCACTCGAACCCTGATCTTGAAACTCGTAGGTGAATTGGCGATGACAGAAAATGTGAACGAACAACTTGCCTTGTGGAGCAAGCCATCCAGCGATGTTTTTCAGAAGCGTCCGATAATTCCGCATATGTTCGAACATCTCAATGGATACGACCCGATCAAATGTCTCTTTAGTCTCGAAATCATTCATATCGCAGGTGATCACGGACAGGTTGCCATCGAGTCCGCGGGATTCAGCTTGATCCAAAATGAATTCGCGCTGCGAGCGCGAGTTGGAAACAGCGGTGATTTTGGTGTTGGGATATTTTTCTGCTATCCAAAGAGTTAAAGAACCCCAACCACAACCCAACTCAAGTATGTTTTGTCCGTCCGAGATCTCGGCGCGGCGACACGTTTCCGCAAGTGACGCTTCTTCTGCCTGATCAAGGTTTTCGGATCCATTTGTGTAAAGGCAACAAGAATATTTTTTCCGCTTGCCCAATACGAAATCGTAGAAGTCGGCCGGAACTTCGTAGTGTTGCTCATTCGCTTTTTCGGGAAGCGGTGCGATCGGTCCGTTCGAAAACTGCTCGATCAAACGTTCCAACTGCAATTGATTCTGTTCGCAGTCGCCCAGATCGACGTCCTGTAATCGTTTCCGGCATAATCGCCTGATCCCCAAACGAAGCAAAAAGTCTGGAACCCATCCGCGTTCTGCCAAGTCGATAAGTCGATTCGAGATGCCCATCTACCAGCCTTCGCTTTAGTTAATTGATGTGGATTTTGGAAACCAGGGGAAAAACGCACTCGTGGTTCGTTGATAGTCGCGATACAAGTCTCCCCGCGATTTGAGTGCCTGTCGTTCCGTTGGTGGAATGCCCGTTACCCGCAGGATAAAAAACAACATCGCAAACGGCGCCACGATCGAAAGCCAGCCGATTGGATAACTGACGGCCAGGAATACGTAAGACCACCAATGAATCCACTCAAAGAAGTAGTTTGGGTGTCTCGAAAATCGCCAAAGACCTTGCTTGCAGACTTGCCCTTTGTTCGACGGGTTGTTGCGAAACGAATCGAGTTGTCGGTCGGCAATCGTTTCACCGGCGAGTGCCAAAAACCAAATTGCGATCCCAATCACGTCGAGCATTCCAAATGGGGTTGGGTTCCAGGCGGCAATCAGCATCGGTAAAGCAAACAAGACGCTGGCAAAGGCTTGGAATTGATAAAAACGAAACATCTTTTTGTCCGTTTGATCACCCCATTTCTGCTTCATCTCAACATAGCGACCGTCCTCGGAATGCTTTTGCAACCGTTGATAAACGTGCCAACTCAGCCGTGCCGCCCAAAGCAGCGCTAAACCAGCCACGAGAAACCTTCTCGTCTGGTTACCACCAATCGCACTCCAGCAAAAACAGGACGCGATGATGCCAACGCTTGCGCTCCAGGCAACGTCAACAATGCCGGAATCGCCCGTGCGTTTTTGATAAACCCAAAGCAAACTGAAACCAACAAACGCGCCCATCAGGGCAATCAATATCATCAACAACGAATTCAACGCATTGCCTCCAGTTGCGACTCCGAATAGAGATGCGGGGCGGGAGTCGTTTCAAAGCCGAGATCGGAATGTCCGATTTCGTGATTACGAGGTACGAAGTCATTTGCGGGATCGACTGTACTCTGAGGTTTTGCAAACACCATTTGCACACTTTGTACCCGGCGTTCAATAAATGCGGCTTCACAATAGCACAAATAGAAGTGCCACAGACGCACAAACTTCTGGTCGTAACCGAGTCGACGAACGTTGCTCATTTCTGTGTGGAATTTTTGCAACCAGCATTGAAGTGTCCGAACGTAATGCTCAGTAATATCCTCCTGATGAACCGTTCGCATGTCAGTCGCACGGCCAACGGATTCGCCGATCGCAACGACGGATGGAAGGCAACCGCCCGGGAATATGTAGCGCCGAATGAAGTCGACGCTGCGAATATGATGCGCATAATTTTGCTGGCTCATCGTGATCGCCTGAATCAACATGAGACCATCGTCGTTCAAAAGGCTTGAACACTTGGCGAAATACTGATCAAAATACTGATGCCCGACCGCTTCAATCATTTCGATGGAAGCGATTTTGTCATACTTTCCTTCCAGGTCGCGGTAATCGGAAGGGAGTAATGTGATTTGATCTTGCAGACCGTTCACCGCGATTTGCTGTTGTACAA
Organism: uncultured Pirellulaceae bacterium; assembly: GCA_947259675.1. GTDB lineage: Bacteria > Planctomycetota > Planctomycetia > Pirellulales > Pirellulaceae > Mariniblastus. The sequence continues at coordinate 1,435 of CAMYNE010000164.1, read as the reverse complement.
ATTTATATTGCTGTTTTGAAATCGTGGTGGTCGTTACTCGACAGCCAAAATTCTGGGCGAGATAAATGGCCAGACCACCCCAGCCCGATCCGATTTCGAGGAGATGATCTGTTGGTTTGAGCTGTAGTTTGTGTCCAATCCACTCCATTTTCTTTAAAGAAGCTTCCAACATGGAGCTTGAGTCGTCCGAAAAAATGCCGGATGAATAGTTCATGGTCCTATCAAGAAACAACGAGTAAAAATCATTGCCCAAATCGTAGTGTTCCCCGATGTTTCGACGACTACCGGTTTTGGTGTTGCGACGAAGTTGGTGATTGAGCCAATGCAGACTCCTGCGAATTCTGCCCCAGGTGTTTTCGAGTTTCGCCATCTGAGGCAAATTCTGGATGAAGATTCGAATTACGGCTGTGAGGTCGTCCGCATCCCAGTCGCCATCAATAAATGACTCCGCCGAGCCGATGGTGCCGCCAAATAGAATTTTGCGATAAAACTCAGGACGATTTACGTAAATCGCGGCACTCAACTCACTGTTGTCTTGAAGCTCGGGAGGTTGGCCCAACTGCCAATCATCTGTCGAATCCGAAACATTGATCATCCCGCGCCGCAAATTCGAGAAACGGCGAAACAGCTGCTTTTGGCATTGCCTGGAGCCCCAATTGCTCAAGGGAACTTCTTGCCTCGCTTGCGACGAGCCGCAGTTCAAATTCGCAAAAGCCAGCTTCAACGTGTTGCTTTTAACCTGTTCATCAAAATTGATGTGATTCATTGGCTTATGAGTTCCGAGTCTTTTTCGTCGACGCAATTTGCATCGACTTGGGAGTTTGGGAAGTCGTCGCAGATTGGAGCTTCACTCTTGTGGCAATTGGTTGCCGTGACATCGCGCGTTCGCGGATGTGGGTAAAACGGAGCCCGCTTGAGATAAAGACGCAAAGCGTGCCAGTAGATACCTGCAAAGACCTTCCAGCTAATCAGAGGATACTTGATCAACGCGAGTCTCAGGCTGCTGGAAGTGATGGGTTTCTGTTTCAACGACATTCCGACGCTGAGCGTTTTTTCCTGATTTTCAAAGGATGCAATGTTGACGACCAGGCGAGCGGGCGAAATCCTGAAATCAAAATCGTATGTCATTTTCAGAGGCATAAAAGGTTATACGTGGAACGCTTTATTGACGTTATTCGCGGATATCCGCTGGCTGGATTCAGTGGTTGGGTTGAACGGCGTCTCGGTTTCAATGACGTATAAGTGTTGCTCACCCCACGGAGTATTGTTTACTTCTGCAATAATCGCTTCGACACGATTTCCGGATTCGTCAAAGCAAAAATAAAAGTTGACCGGATTCATGACGAAACCAATATACCGCAGTTGCGTCAGCAATCGAATTGGGCCGATCGGACGTGAGAAGCCGTGATCGCGCAGAACTCGAAGGGCCTCCTCA
>CAMYNE010000163.1 GCA_947259675.1 uncultured Pirellulaceae bacterium | reverse complement strand
AAACCGAGTTTTGTCTGCTTGGTGCTCTGACGGTGATAGTCGATCATCAGGCGGTAAAGTGATGTCTTGATCATGTGGCGAAACTTGCCCTTTTCGGCGTCGGCATTTCGGAAATCACCTCGGACAAACCGCAGTGCAAATTCCTGGAAGACTTCCGCTGCCGCATCTTCATTTTTCAAGGACGCCAATAGGTAGCGCTTGATAGCCGGTCCGTAACGCTCAATTAACTGTTCCTGTACATGCCCTCGCGAGGATTTGGATCCGTGCGCCAGGTCGACCATGGACCATTGAGTTTCAATGCGACTGAGACGGCTTGGGTGACTGCTGGACATGGTTGCCTCCGACTATTGTTTCGAACTGTGCGATGCGAGAGCCAAGAAGAATGCCTCGTTCAACATCGCACAAGGTTTATGTTAAGTACATTTGAAGCACCATTCTTACGCCGTTTCGTTCACATTGAATGAAGAAATCGTGATCCTCTAACAATGTATGTGTTCGGTGAGAGCTGACCGGGACAAACAATAACTGGGTTATCGGTCGTTTTGTAATCCTAACTGGAATACCCTCTTTTCGCTCATTGCGTCCAACGTGCAAGTACATCGTTTAGATTCGTGGGCAACGCCCAGTATTTGGATCTGCAAAGCGCGGCCCGATGGGCACGCGGTAAAACGAAGTAGCCCACGTAACGTCTATTTCAATTCCGGACTGGATAAACGATAACCCTCGATAACACTGAAAGTGCGAGTGGGACGCACTCATTCAGATTTGAACTCTTCGCTTAACCACGCAAGGATCTCGGCGCATTCTGGATACTTTCCAAAATTTTGAAAAGCAGCATCTCGTTGGCTCCATGTGACAACGTCCAGGTCCCGATTGGCTGCTTCGCTTAAGGCCGTCTTGGCTTTCTCTAAACAAACGTCAATCAGTTCAATCTGCGGTTCGCCTTTTTCATCGTCAGGCAGCTGACCAATCTTGCTGGCGATGATCGCATATTCCCGGCCCCGGTTAAAAAGTGGTCGAGAGTCGGTCGGCAAAGTGTGTTCCACGATGGAATTGACGCTCTCGACAGCCTCCGAGAACATCTGCCCGGCAGATTGGGCTCGCGCGAGCTGAATGATTCCGTCAATCAGTCGCAGCCTCGTGACCGTTTGGCTTTGGTCGGCTTGAACAGCTCGAACGTGCTGTTCATGAGCCAACTGATGTTGCCCAATTGCTTCATCGATCCTGTCCAGATCCCGTAATGCTGCACCAACCCCGTTCAGCGAAACGGCCCAACTACTGCGCAGATGAATTGCATCCGGATTCAGATTGCAGAGTTTTTCTCGGACTTGCTCTGCATACTCCCGGTATTCGAGAGCCTTCTCCAACTGCCCCTGTACTTGATACACGCCTCCGGCGTTGAGCGCCGCCCGGGCAACGCCGTCTTGATATTCGATGACCAGCGGATTGTTATCGGCCAAAGCCTGGTACTGTTGTTTTGAGATTTCATAAAACGATAGAGCCTTTTCATAATCTTCTTCGGTACGGCCACGGCCATAAAAGAATCCGATCGAATTAGCAATCGAGCCCAAGGCTTTACGCGCTAGCATACTATCCGGATCGCGTTCGACAATTGGCTGCAGTAACGCCATTGCTTGATCATAGTGTTCAATTGCTTGCTCGGAGTCTGCCATTCGCCGACACGTAATCCCGAGATCGCGATGGACTTCAGCGAGCCTGACGGTATTTTCCAGGTTATTGGGAGATTCGCTTTGGATTTTCTGGCGTATCTCCAGCGATTTGGTGTAGTTGTCCAGCGATCGATCCGTTCGTGATTGAGCACGATCAAGTTGTTCGTACGTCAGGCCCAGCATCTGATAGTTTTTTGCCAGTTCGTCGTCGGCGAAATTCGCCTCTGGAAAATCGGATCTAAGTGTTTCGAGGACCTCAATCGCCTCATGGAGATTCGCCAATGAGCGGTTAAGGTCGAAGCGTCCCAAGATTCTGCTTTTGAGACTCATGCATCTGGCTAGCCACAATCGATGTTCTGAGTCGTCCATTTCCGATTCGATTAAGTCAGAAAAGATGTTGATCGGTTTATCCAGACTGCCAGCGAGTGACGGATCGGCATTGAGCGTGCCTTCAATTTCGGCGACGCAGTACAAACTTTGAGCCAGTTCAAGTTTCAGCTCGTTGTCATCGCTGTACTGACTGACGAATTGCGTATGATAGTCCAGGGCTTCCTGCAATAATTCTTTGCGCAACGGTTGAAATCCAGGCTCGCGTAACAATCGCTGCTGGCTGACGACGGTAAAAAAGCGGCTTACGCTCTCGCGCGCCTGACGAAAATGTTCCTTCGAAACTTGGGTTTGCCGATTCGCTTCATTCAAGTTTTCGTTGGCCAAAAGCAGGGCGTCTGCCGTTTTCTGCCATTGCCAGGTGATTCCCGCGATCCCGGCGATCAAGCTGATTGTCAAAGCGGCACACAACGAGGCTACTGCGGGTCTGCGGCGGCACCATTTGATGGATCTTTCAAAGGCACTGATCCTCCGCGCCAACACGGGCTGGCCGGCCATAAATCGGCTCAAGTCCTGGGCAACATCTATCGCGCTTGGGTAGCGCTTGCCAAGATCGCTGGCGATACATTTCTGAATAATCGTTTCCAGATCTTTGGGAATTTGTCGATTGATGGTGCGCAGCGGTTTGGGCCTCGCCTCGATTACCTGTTTCATCAATTGACTTCGGTCAACAGCATCGTATGCCGGTCTCAAACCGGCCAATTCGTAGAGCGTCAGTCCCAGTGAAAACACATCACTACGCTCATCTGCGGTACCGTTGAGCTGTTCGGGACTCATGTATCTCAAGGTGCCTAAGACTTCGCCCGTGCGGGTCAAATCAGGACTCCCAAAATATTTTGCCAAGCCAAAGTCGGTCACCCAGATGCAGCCGGATTTGTCGAGCATCAAATTGGACGGCTTGATGTCGCGATGAAGAATCTTCCTGGAATGTGCATGTTCCAACGCGTTGGCCACCTGGATTCCGATCTTGGCAATATTGCGCCAATACACTCCCTCGGTCGCGATCGAGCTGGCCGAGGAATTAAAGCCGCCGTCTTCAGCTGGGTCAGAATCAAATGATTCAACACTTTCCGTGGTTGAGCCGGACGGTTGCAAGTCGTTTTCGTGGACAATCAAACTGGCGATGGTGGAAACTGCGGCGTGACCTTTCGCTTCCGTCGCATCGCTGGCGTTTTTTCTGTCATTTGTTCGAATACGCGACAACTCGGTAATAACGCTATCGAGTGGTTGTCCATCGATAAATTGCATCACGAAGTACGCGGTATCGTTGTGGGTTCCCACGCCAAACACAGGAACAATGTTGGTGTGATGTAGTTTGGCTGATGCTAAAGCCTCCTGTTGAAATCGTTGTTGGCGTCGTTCGTCAAACTGAGCCGACTCCGGAAGTAGTTTGAGGGCAACGATCCGGCCAAGCGATTCCTGTTGGGCTTCGAAGACGATCCCCATTCCTCCGCGCCCGATTTCTCGGAGAATTCGATAATCGCCCAACTTGCGCAGTGGCGGCGTTGAATTCAGTTGCATCATCTCCGCCTGCAACAACCCCGATTCACTAAGGTCTTCAACCGGCGAACCATTTCGTTCCATCAATTCCAAAACCGGGAACAAACGCAAAATCGAATCGGCGTGCTCGGGGTGTTGTTTGACGTAGTCTTCGATTTGCGGATGGTTGCCTCGACGGATTTTGTTGGCAAACCGATCGATCAGGTCGTCGAAATGGATGGAGGCCTGTTTTGTTTTGTCCGTCATGTCGTTCTCAAGAAATTCAGAATGGAATGATCCTCGGTGTCAGCACAGAACCCACATCTTGGTCACGGTTGTAGATCAACTTGTTGGCTGGTTTGATATCTCGACCAGAATTTTTTGCAGTTTATTCAGTGCCCGGAGATAACGTTTTTTGACCGCTTCGTAGTTCATCCCCAGCACATCTGCCGTTTCGCGGCTGGAGAGATGCTCGAAATGTCGCAATGTCAGGATCTCGCGATCGGTTTCGCTCATACATTCCAAAGCCGTCATCAGCTGACTTTTGGCTTCGTTTTTGACGGCTGCTTGAAACGGCGACGTCAGATTGCCCACTAGTTCAACGGCCAACGACTCCGATTCCGCCGCAGGAACGCCACCATGAATTGGTTGTTCTCGACCAGCGTCTCGTTTTTGTGCTCCGAGATGCGCGCGATGCGCCTGGATCAGTTTTTCTCCAGCCAGACAACGGAGCCAAAGATAGACCGGCATCTTGGGGCTCTCAAGGTACGCCGGAAGTGTCCTCGCTGCTTCGGCGAACGTGTCCTGGATCACGTCGGAAGCGTCCAGCCGGCCCTGCAGTTTTTGGTTCATTCGCAGGGCAACCATTCGCCGCAGTCGCTCCCGGTGCTTGATCAAGACTTCGTTAAACGCGTCCTGATTGCCGTCTTTTGCGGAACGCAACAAGTCCAGATCGTCTACGCCGTTCGTATTCTCCAGCACGCTTCTCCGCCTTGGATGAGGAATCTTCTGATTTGCTAACCTTGAAATGCTACTAAGGCTTTATGTGCCATTGCAAATCGTCGGGGACATTTTTTCTGAGAAAATTATCTGGTTCAATCATTCGGAAATCGGTGTTTTCCGACAAAAACAAACACGATTCTGAGATTTTTCCACAAAAAACGATGTTTCATTGTAACAACCTCAAACGGCCGCGTAATTGAAGCAATCTACTTTACTTGTTACCGGGAGTTGGCCGTGAAATCAAAACTACTCATATTCGCAATATCGCTGGGATTGTTCGTGCCGCTGCGCGCATCGGCCGTCCCTTGGCAAGATCTCGATCGAATCAACAACATTATTAATCAGGCGCGAAGCTTGGCCGATAGCGCTCGTACCGGCGACCAAGCGGTGCAACAAGCGACTGCCCAAGAAGCGGAGTTCAATAATCCGTTTGCCAGAGATGATTCTACCTCCGGGTTGCCCGCTCAGATTGCCAACCAAGGTGTCAGCGTCAACCGAGGTATCGGTTTGGGCGTCGGCGTCGATAAAGACAAAATTCGGGTGAATGCCGGCGGCCGGCAGTTCAATATTCCTCGAGTTTCCGGTTACGCGTCTCCGAAACAGGGAAGCATCGGAAGAGATCCACTCGCTAACGGAAAAGCTGATAACGGCAACGGTATCAACGGAATAAATCCTCATGCATTAGGCGCTCAGACACTATTGTACTATCCACCAGGATACACCCCTTTGAGAGTCGGAGTATTCGATCGCGAACCGTCAGCGGCCACTCGAGCTGTGTCGATGGCTGCAGGATTTCAAAGCTATGCCGACGCAGTTCGATCATTTCGAAGCGCAGATTTCGCCAAGGCTGCAGCTCAGATTCAACAAGCCGAGTCCACCTCCACCGAAAAACACGTGCTTTATCCGTTTCATTCGCTGTGCCGGTTTGCAGTGGGGGACTTTGAGGGGGCCGCCGAAAAAGCGTATGTGGCGTCCGCCCGGTCTCGAATCTGGAGTTGGGAGCAATTGCGCGGTTATTATGGAAATCCTGATGCGTACGCGCAGCAATATTCCAAATTGCAAAATGCGGCAATACAACCCAGCGCCGCGGCATCCTTACGGTTTTTGTTGGGATATCACCATTTGATGTTGGGGCACCGTCAAGACGCGAGCGAGCAATTCGAACGAGTATTGAAACAGTTGCCCAATGACCCGGTTACGATGAATCTGTTGACCATTGCCCGACAGGCACCTCCAATCCCCGCTCGCTAGCGACCGGGCGAATAGGAGTATCAATATTCAAAAGCTCGCGTTCGGCTTT
>CAMYNE010000162.1 GCA_947259675.1 uncultured Pirellulaceae bacterium | reverse complement strand
ACAGGCAAACCGCGAGCTTTGTCGGTGTCGGAGATATCGTTGTCATTCAGGCTCAACCCGGCCATCGAATTCGCCGCAATGTTTTGACCGATGGATCAACTGTCGATGAAACAATCGAGGTGGAACCTAACATTGATCCGCTCGCTAAGCGAATGATCAAGATCGTAAAACAGGACGGAAAAGACTTGCTGATGGCCAACTTGCTGCTGCAATCTCGTGGGCTGGTTGAAAAGGCCCGCACGCGCGTGCAAGATGCAATTGATGACAAAGCCTGGACGATCGTCGACAAGTACATGTGGGGCGCAGGCGGTATCGCGGCAATTAGTCCATTCCCGGTTGTCGATCTGATTGCCGGGAGCGCGATTTCCACCAAAATGATTCTCGATTTGGCGGACGTTTACAATCAAAAAGTAGATCTGGACACCGCCTCAAAATGGCTCAGTGAAATGGGCAAAAACCTGGTCGGTGTTCTTGGTGCTCAAGGAGCTACGGTGGCTGTAACTGCGATCGTTGCCTCATTAATCAAAACGGTTCCGTTTGCCGGCACGATTGCGGGTGGGGTCTTGCAGGGAGCCGTGCAAGCCCTGATTACCAAGTGGATTGGGGCGGTCTTTATTGACTACTTTCGCAATGAAATGCAGACTCCAGAAGGCGGTTTGTCTGGACTTGCCCGCCGAAAATGGGAAATGGTGACTACTGTTGATGAAATCCGCAAGTTAGTTCAAACTGCCCGCGAGAGACTCACCGACTAACCGACGATATTTTTGTGATAATAACCAATACCAAGTCGAACCCTTCCGTTCAGGATCCGCAGTACCGGGAAGCTGTTCGGTCGGTCGAAACTACGATTGATCAACTTCGCAGGTGCCCCGATGGTGAGCGCGAGCGACTGCAGAAAGACCTCGCGCAGCTCAACGAGATGTTTGAGAAGGTCACTCAGGGTCGTGTCGAAATTGTGATCTTTGGCGAAATCAGTACGGGCAAATCTGCGTTGATTAACGCATTGATTGGAAAAGCGGTTGCCGAAGTCGACGTGCAGGGAGGTTGGACGAAACAGGTCTGGGGCACGGCCTGGGAAGGGGCCGGACATCGGATTCACGGACTCGAATCATCCGAAGTGGTACTGGTCGACACGCCGGGTATCAATGAGGTCGACGGTGGAGATCGCGCTGAACTTGCCGAAACGACCGCCCGCCGAGCTGATCTGATTTTGTTTGTGACCGATTCAGACCTCAACGAAATCGAATATGCGTCTTTGGTGGAATTGGCAGCCGTCCAAAAACCAATCATTCTCGTCTTCAACAAAATTGACCTTTACCAGGAACACGATCGCAAGGCCCTGTTCGAGACACTCAAGTCCCGTGTGGGTGAAATCATTCCGGCCGAACATATGGTGTTGACTGCGGCCGACCCGCGCGAAATCGAACACGTTATCGAACAACCAGCTGGCGGGGAAAAAACGGAATGGCTCAAGCCCGAGCCGGACGTCGAACAACTCAAGGTACTGATTCTGGAAACGCTCGAGAAAGAAGGCCTCGGACTGATTGCCCTCAATGCAGCCATGTACGCTGCCGACAAGAGTGACAAGATTTCGACGATGCGGATCGTGATGCGAAACGAACAAGCCGATCAGATCATCTGGACAATGGCGGCGACGAAAGCCATGGTGGTTGCATTCAACCCAGCCGTTTTTTTGGATGTGATTGGTGGTTTCGCGATCGATGCCCTGATGATTGTCACGCTTTCGAAAGTCTACGGTCTCAACTTCTCAATGGCCCAAGCGAGAGAACTTTCCAAAGCAATTTGGAAAGCGGCAGGAGTGTTCGCGTTGGGCGAGCTGGTCTCCTGGAGCGCGAGCCTTTTCAAAGGGCTAACCGTCGGGCTGGGATCCGCGATCACCATGATACCACACGGAGCTGCTGCGGGTTGTAGTTCCTATATCATTGGACGCGCCGCGAAGCATTATTTTGAGCACGGTGGTTCCTGGGGTGCTGGTTCAGCAAAATCTGTCGTTTCCGAAATTCTTGCGCAAACCGACAAGGATTCAGTCGTTAACCATCTCAAAGATGAAATTCGTCAAAAACTGAACTGGAATCGTCACGCTGACGGTCAAACTGGCTGATTAATCGTTACGTTTGCCCAAACCTTGCAAAATGTCGTGAATGGATAGACCGCATTTCAGAATCTAATCTGACACTGTGAATTAGGCGACCTATCATTATTAATAACAACGTCTTGCGTTCTAACTCTGAAGAGATAATGTTCGAATTTGCTTTCCAGAAAATTAGGAATTTCCTTCGGGACGAAAGTGGCCCAACCGCCGTGGAATACGCGGTTATGTTGGCATTAATATTGATTGCTTGTATCTCAGCCATTATGAATTCCGGCGAAGTACAACGAGCATTGTGGTTCGAAACGTCGAACAGTGTACACGATGCAGTAAATCAAGGCACACCACTCTTGTAATAACGTTGGACGAATTGATCAAATTGATTCAACGATCTGCCGCAGCATAGTCTGCGGTCTATTTTTGCGCCCGTCACGTCAAGACGGATAATCGGTTAGACTCTAAAAGTATTCTGCAACAATCGAAATACTTCTAGCCCCTCTCAATGCGCCATCAAATTCATGTCTGACTCGCAAGTTCGATCGGTGCTCTTTGTTTGCCTCGGAAATATCTGCCGTTCGCCAACTGGCGAAGGCGTGCTGCAGCACCTGGTCGATAGCCGGAACTTGACTGGCCGAATTCTGATCGATTCGGCTGGAACCGCCGATTACCACACTGGATATCAGGCCGATCCGCGGATGCGCGGTGCTGCCCAACGTCGCGGCTATGATCTAACGAGTCGCTCACGGCAAATTACACGAATCGATCTGGAGGTTTTCGATCTCGTAGTTGCGATGGACTCGGATAACTATCAGGACATCTTGACTCTGCATTCGGCGCCAACTGCGACGATCAGGCTGCTCAGCCATTTCTTGAGCGACGAATGGCCCCAGGATGTACCCGATCCGTATTTCGACGGCAATCGCGAAGGATTCGAAAATGTTATGGATATGATTGAAGCAGCGTGTCCCGCGATTCTGGACGAACTATTGGCGAACGATTCGTGAAACTTCCATCTGCCCGAATCATTGCGAACTTGATCTCAGAGAATTCTGGACATTCCGCCGAAATCCAATCGGCGACGACGGTCGGTGGTGGGTGCATCAATCAAGCGCATAAGATCGTGTTGAAAGATGGCCGGCAGTTCTTTTTGAAGATCAATAGTCTGGAATATTCCGAGATGTTTGTGCGCGAGGCGAGTGGATTAAACGCGCTCCGTTCTACCGACACGATTCGAGTTCCCAAAGTAGTCGGATTTGGTCAGTCCGATGTGGAGACGTATTTGATTTTGGAGCATATCCAAACCGGTAGGAATCAACCTGGTTTTTTTGAGTCGTTTGGGCGGCAGCTTGCGGCACTGCACTTGCGAGGTGAATCTGAGAACTTCGGTTTTCACGATGACAACTTTATCGGTAGCACACTCCAACCCAACGGTTGGTCGCCGAGCTGGATCGAATTTTGGTCAGAAAACCGAATAGAATATCAGCTTCGTTTGGCCCGCGAAAAGGGACTCGGCAGTAAACGGCTACAGTCTTTGGGCCGGAAATTACTTGAGCGATTGCCCGTGCTGCTCGCGACGAATGAAGTAGTTCCGGCGTTGCTACATGGCGATTTGTGGAGCGGAAACTACCTATCTGATTCAGAGGGCCATCCTGTCTTGATTGATCCGGCCGTCTATTTTGGCCACCACGAAGCTGAATTCGGAATGACCACGTTGTTTGGCGGGTTTGACGATGCCTTTTATGCCGCATACAACGAAGTGTCGCCGTTTGAAGAAGGTTGGCAAGATCGAGTTGCTATTTATCGGCTTTATCATTTGCTCAATCATCTCAATCTGTTTGGCACCAGTTATCTGAGTGGGTGTTTGGACATTCTGGAAGAATACACTTAATGGATATTAACTTGACTCGAATTCTCGCGCTTTTCCTGATTGGGGTTGCAACACTCGGTTGTGAAAATGCAGTCACACCTGGTTCGAACAACAGCACGGACCCAACCAACAATGGAGGGGCGACAAATTTGACTTCCGCTGAACAAGCTGACGAAGGATCGAAAACAGACTCTTTGAAAACAACCGTTCGGTTCGCAACTTACAACGTTTCCTTGAATCGTCAGAAACAAGGCGAACTGTTATCAGAACTCAAATCCGGGAATTCCGACCAGGCAAAAAAAATCGCCGAAGTGATTCAACGCACTCGCCCGGATGTTCTCCTCCTGAACGAATTTGACTACGACCAAAAGGGTGCAGGGATTGATGCTTTTCAAACTTTGTACTTGAGAAAATCTCAACACGAACAGAATCCGATTGGTTACAGCCATATCTATTTTGCACCTGTGAACACCGGTTACGATTCCGGACATGACTTAGACAAGAATGGCAAACAGGGTGAACCCACCGATGCTTTCGGGTTTGGGCAATTCCCGGGGAAGTATGCGATGGTTGTTTTGTCGCGTTATCCGATCGATGTTGAAAACGTGCGAACCTTTCAAAAGTTTTTGTGGAAGGATATGCCCGACAACCAATGGCCTGTCGATCCGGAAACAAATAAGTCGTACTACAGTGACGAAGTCAAAGCGATCTTTCGGCTCTCGTCCAAAAGCCATTGGGATGTGCCGATCAAGATTGGCGAAAAAACCATTCACTTGTTGGCTTCACATCCGACGCCGCCGGCATTTGATGGCCCCGAAGACCGTAACGGCGCTCGCAACCACGACGAAATTCGAATGTTCACAGATTATGTCGGCGGGACTGCGGATTACTTATATGACGACAAAGGCGTCAAGGGCGGATTGGAAAAAGGCGCTCACTTTGTCATCGCCGGTGATTTGAATGCCGATCCCTTTGACGGAGACGGCAATGGAAAAGCTGCCCAGCAGCTGATGACTCTCAAGAATGTTCAGGTAGAAGAAATTCCGGCGAGTTCGGGTGGTCCACATTATGCGAAAGCGCAGGGTAAAGCAAACGACAGTCAGCAGGGCAATCCGGCTTACGATACGGCAGATTTTGGTGATGTCAGACCCGGCAATTTGCGAGTCGATTATTGTCTTCCTTCCAAAACGCTCACGCTGAAAGCCACTGGAGTCTATTGGCCCAAGCCTGACGAACCAGGCGGCGATCTTGTCGGTGCTTCTGATCACCGAATGGTTTGGATCGACATCGAGTAGTTTTCAAATGCGGAATGCGGAATGCGGAGTGCGGAATTTTGTGTACCGAGTACTGCGTACTGATTACCTGAAATTTCGCGACCGGACTTGTAATTCTTCCAGACGCTGCGACATGTCTTCCAATCGATTCACCACCACATGAATCACACCACTTTTCTTTTCGAGTTTTCCGTGTGCGATCCATGCGGGTGAACGGCGAGCGATTTTATAATAGCGTTCCCAGGTTTTCTGTTTGACGACCAGGTTGGCAGTGCCTGTTTCGTCCTCCAGCGTTACAAACGTGATGCCTTTGGCAGTCGAAGGTCTTTGACGCAAAATCACGAGGCCGGCCACGCGAAGATGCCGGTTGTTTTCCTTGTCTTCCAGGCCAGCTGCGGTTGTGACTTTCATTTCATCAAGACTTTCCCGATAAAACGAAATTGGATGAGCCCGCAAAGAGAGACCTACCGAACGATAGTCTTCTGTAACCTGCTCCTGAACATTCAAAATCGGCAACAACTCTGTATCGTCATCTTCCGTCGAAAGTTCGTCAAACAACGGTTGTTCCAGCGGTGTTTTCTCCTGAGC
>CAMYNE010000161.1 GCA_947259675.1 uncultured Pirellulaceae bacterium | reverse complement strand
GGATTCTTACTTTGAATAAAGCCAATTAATTTTCAATGAGAAACCGATTTCCATCCCCACGCGACTAAGCTTAAACGAGTTGCTATGATGATCATTCACTGACATCGCACACTAGAGCATTTCAAAAATTGGTTTTCGGCCTCTGTCATTCTGAAGGAGCTTGCGACTGAAGAATCTCTCGCTGGTTCACGGAGCTCCTTCACCTCGGTCCTCGGTTCAGGATGACACAAGTGCAAATCAATTTGGAACTGCTTTAGTCCGATCCGTGTTGATGACGATTTATGGCGATCCTGATCGACAAGAAAAAGGAGAAAACTGTTGAGTGAAAATCCTTACGAAGCGCCCAAGTCAAGCTCGCAAGGGGCCGTTGGTGTCTTGAGTGGCAAACGAGAAGATTTGCGAAGCGTGGCTACCTACCAAAAAGGTATTATCATTTGCATTGCGATCTATCTCTTTTCGGTGATCGCCCAGTTCGCAGTTCCAATCGAGTTCCGCTTGTTTGTTAGTCTGGGTGTGATGTTTGTCGGGCTGATCGGTGCCGTTTTTGTATTTTTGCTGGCAATCAAAGTTTACGGAACTGCTCTCGGGATCCTGTATGGAATTCTCTGTTTGATACCCTGCATCGGATTAATCGTGCTGTTGATTGTCAATAGCAGGGCGACAAACATATTGAAGCAGAATGGAATTAAGGTTGGATTGTTTGGAGCCAATCTGGCCGATATTTAGCCGAACTTGTTTCGATTAGCAAAGCGCTATGCCCTGCCGCATGCCGTCGCCCGCTTAATTGCATTTTGGGAAATTCAGACGACAAAAGACGGTCAAGAGTGGAGATCGAAGCCATCCAGCTTTCGAATCGACTCATAGGCATCACACAATGGGTTAACGCTCATTTCCCAATATTCGGTATAATGCAAGAAGCCCTGTAACAATTGCCGAAATCCAAATACCCGGAAAATGGCGCAGATAGCAGACACTACGTCACAACACAAGAAAAGCTTGCCGCCACCGATTCGATCGGCGATCGGAAGACTACGTTCGAAAATTCGTCGCTACGTCGTCCTTGAAGGAATTGCTTTAGCGGCAATCTCACTTTGCGTAACGTTCTGGTTATTCTATGCGCTGGATTACCTACCTGTTTATCTCTTTGGCCGAAACGAATTGCCTTGGTTAGCTCGAGCAATTTTGCTTGTGATGATCGGATTGCTCGCATTTTGGGTTCTTTATCGTTGGGTATTCAGACGACTGTTTGTCGACCTGAAAGATCGCAGCATCGCTTTGTTATTGGAGCGAAAATTCTCTGAATTCAAGGAATCGCTGATCACCACCGTTGAAGCCGCAAAGAACGATTCAACTCATTCTGTCTCCGGCATGCTGACGCGGACGCAGAATTCCGCTGAGTCCGTGTTGGGGAAAATCGATGTCGGTCAAGTCATTAATACATCGCCGTTGTACCAAAAACTCTCGATTGCGGGCGTGCTATGTTTGACCGTTTTGGCGCTTGCAATCATCCGACCAAACCATTTTCAAATCGCCAGCCAACGTCTCTACTTCCTCGATGACCAAAAGTGGCCGCGCCAGTGCCACATCGAAATCGTCGGCTTCAAAGTGAAACGCGAAAACCTGATTGACGGAATCGATGAGCTAAACCAAATCGTCGAACTTCAACACGGCGAATTCAAAGTCGCCAAGGGTTCAAGCCTAACCTTATTGGTACGTGCGGAAACCGCGACCAAAAAGGAACCGGAAAACTCAAGCCGAACTTTGCCCAATTCCTGCGTGATCAACTATCGTTCCAGTGACGGCAATCGCGGTCAACAGTCGCTGAAACGGATTGGTGCGCCTCGTGATGGATATCAGCTGTATTCACTGGATGGTCAACCGCTACAAGGCGTGCTTGCCGACCTGTCGTTCTCAATTCGAGGTGGTGATCATCGGGTCGGACCTTTTTCCGTTCGGGTAGTTGATTCGCCAACGGTCGTTGAGACGAATTTGGCGTGCGAGTTTCCTGACTACATGGTAGATCCAGTCTCGATGCGTTGGACTCCGCGAACCATTCGCTGGAGCGGTTACTCTCAACTTCCACAAGGAACGAAGATCACGATCCAGGCGAAGACAAACAAAAAGCTGAAAACAGTTTACGCCTATGATTTGATCAACCATCAAATGCAAACCGTGGTGCCTGGTGAAGAAAAATTCGAGTTCGAAATTGAGTCTCTTGATCAGCCGACCAATTTTCAATTCTTCATGTGCGACACAGACGGGATCGTCTCCGAGCAACCTCACCAGATTTCAATCCAGCCAATCGAAGACGAACCTCCGATCGTGGAAACATCTCTGGATGGAATCGGCACCGCGGTAACTCCAGAGGTCAGAATTCCTATCCGCGGCAAAATCGAAGATGACTACGATGTCGAGCGACAATGGGTTTCGATTGAGACTCCGGTTTCCGGCCCGATCATTACCGAATTTCAAACGGAGAAGGGAATCATTGACACGGCAATCGACTTCAAAGACAGACGACAGGAATCTCGGGACAACATCGGCTTGCCGACTGGCGATGGGAGTCAGTTGGTTTTGATGGTTCAAGCCGAAGATCGATTTAATCTTCGTGCCAGTGCCAACATTGGTCTAGGCGATCGTTACGTGTTGGACATCGTATCGGCTGGTGAGTTGCTACGAATCCTCGAAAGGCTGGAAGTCGGTCAACGCCGCCGGCTGGAACAAATTTATGCTGAAGTAATTGACGCGCGCGACTACCTCGTTCGCAGCAAGTCAACCCGTAACGATTTTCGTTCAATCACCGAACCCGGCGACGAGAACTGGGCTGCTGAATCGGATGATCCCGACTCTGATCGGGTACGAAGCCACGAGTTGCGAATGTTGTTTTCGCAGCGATCCATAATTCAAACGGACAAATCCATCCAGGAGATTTTGGGGGTGGCAATTGAGTTTGACAACATACGGAAACAGCTAATCAACAACCGAGTTGACTCGGAAGACCGAAAACAACGGCTTTCCGAGAAGATTGTAGCGCCATTGCAATTGATTGCAAACGAGTCCATGCAACAATTGAAAACAGAGATTCAGTCGCTTGAAATGCTTTTGAAAAAACTTCAGGAAAACGCCGCTGATCGTACGGTCTCGACGGCTGCCGATGAACAGGCGGTGACGTCGATCGAACGAATCGACGTCGTATTAACCGAGCTAGATCAAGTGCTTTCGATACTGGTCAAATACGAAACACAAAACGAATTGCTGGATATCGTCCGCCAAATGATCAGGCAACAGCAGGAGATCGCGGAACGAACACAAAAGGAAAGAAAAAGGAAAGCGTTTGAGGGACTGTTGGACTAAACCGCTCATGAAACAGATTTGCTGGACAACTCGATTTCTATTGCTTCTGCTGATTGCTGTTGGGCAACCCGTCATCGCTCAGGACGCAGCTGACGAAAAAGATAAAACCGAAACGGAGCAGATTACCGAAGCCCAAAGTCGCCTGGCCGAGCGATACAAGTTGCTCGAGGAAAAGCTGTTTACGCTTTACGAATACGAACGCGACACCAATCCGTTGCGATCGAAGACTCTGAAACGAGCGTTTCTACAGTCGCAAGAAAAGATGACAGCCCTGCAACTTCGCACCATTGTCCAATTGTTGAACGACGCGAATCTCAAAGATGCCCAAGCGAGACAAAACCTGGTTCTCGACGAGTTAAGATCGTTATTGGAATTGCTCGAAAGCGAAGACCGTGGAAAACGCGTGCGCGACGAGTTGAAACGTCACCAGGAATACCTCAAGGAAATTGACCGCCTTCTCCGCATGCAGCGAGGGATTCGTGGCCAAACAGAAGGCGGTGCCGCTCAAAAACGACTCGCCAATTCGCAACAAAAGGCCGCCGACCGAACGGGCAAACTGGCTGACGAAATCAAGAAAAACGAAGAGTCTCCCGACCCTGAAAATGCCCAGGCGGATTCCGACGACGAGCCGAGTGACTCCGACGGCGAAGCCGTTCCGAAAGACAAAAAAGATGGAACCGACGAACGCTCGGATTCAGAGTCAAATAAATCGAAGTCGAACGAATCCAAACCTGGCGAAAATTCAGAAGGTAACGGCGACTCAAAATCAAAGCCCAAAGATGGCCCCGCACAGCCCTCACAAAACCAGGGCAACCCGGGCGAAGGCAGCCAGAACTCAGACGGGTCACCGCCTCAGCCTCAACAACAACAGGCAAATCCGGTTCGCAAGCGGGTTGAAGCCGCACAAGATCGAATGCGAAAGGCCCAACAAAATCTCGAGGACGCGAATCGAAAAAAATCAGTTGAAAACATGATCGCTGCCGAAGCCGAACTGGCGGCGGCTCGTAAAGAACTCGAAGAAATCCTGCGTCAGTTGCGAGAAGAAGAAGTCGAACGCATGCTGGCGATGTTGGAAAGTCGTTTTCGACAAATGCTCGAACGAGAAATTCGAGTCTACGAGCGTACGCGAAAACTTGACGGAATAGTCCAGAAAGAACGTAATACGGATTTCGAAATTCGCGCTGGCAAAATTTCTGTCGAACAGAATTCAATCGCCACGGAGGCGTCACGAACACTGCTTCTTCTACGCGAAGACGGCTCGTCAGTCGCTTTTCCGGAAACTGTTGAACAACTGCACTTGGACATGGTGCAGGTCGCCCAGAGGCTGTCAGCCGCTAAAACCGGAAAAATCACGATCGAAATTGAAGAAGACATTATCGAAACGCTCGAATATTTGATCCAGGCTCTTGTCGTTGCGCAGCAGGATATGGAGAAAATGAAACAGCAAACCCCGGGTCAGCAGCAAGCTGGCAAACCAGGGGACAAGCCTTTGGTCGATGCTCTTGCGGAAATCAAGATGCTACGCGGCTTGCAGGAACGGATTTATCGGCGGCACAAACGATATTCGAATTTGCTGGCCAATCCGGACGATCAGATCGGTAGCACCGACGATCCCGACTTGCAGCATGCATTGGAAAGACTGAGTGTTCGGCAACAGCATTTAACCGATATCGCTCGTGACATCGTAGTGGGCAAAAATCAATAGTAATGAAATACGAACGCAAAATGTGGTTTTTGGTTTTCCGCCCAATCACCGTTTTCACGATCGTCGCTTTGACCTCCATTACGGGAGTTGCCGATGATGAGTTGGAGAAAACTGCCAGCTGGCGCATTCCATCTTTGGAAGAAATGAACCGGGCATTCACAGTTTGGCTGGACGAAATTGAATCCGACGCGGAAACCAAAACAGAGGTCTTTCGTGTTTTGAAAGAGCGTATGTTATCCGAATCGCAGGTCGACCGACTCGATGCCGTGCTGCAAACGATCGAGGTCATACGGCCAGAGATGGGATCATACCTTGAGCAGGCACGATTGCGGCGTGAAAAGCTGGAGCGGCCTGATTTTTCGAAGACACTTGATGACGTGAGCGAAAGTGACTTTGTCAAAGATCATGTTCGTTTATTATACGGTCGTTGGCTTGCTCAAAACGAAATGCTCGATGAGTCGTTGGCTGAATTGAATCGGTTAGATATTTCTCGTGTCCTCGATCCGGCGACGTTACTTTTCTATCGGGCAATATTGCAACATCAGCTGCTACAGAAAGATGCGTGTGTCCAGACGATTAAACTTCTGCTCGAAAACGAAGAAGAATTGCCGCGCAGATTTTCTACATTGGGGCGATTGATGGCTGCGGATATCCAGCCGCTTGAGAAAGATTCGCTCGATGAAGTTTCGCGACTCATGAAAGACATTCGACGACGCCAGGCATTATATCGAAGTGGCCAACGCGTCCGAGATCAAGAACAGGAAGTTATCAACAAACTCGACAAGTTAATTGAGGCAATTGAAAAACAACGACAATCGCAACAAC
>CAMYNE010000160.1 GCA_947259675.1 uncultured Pirellulaceae bacterium | reverse complement strand
TTCATACCTTACAAGATGTAGAAAAAACATGATTGCGAAGTTATTCCTTACCCTCGTCGGTATTATTTATTTGGGACTCGCCGTTTGGTGCAGTGTTTCGCCCGCGGTTACTTCGGAAAAGGTTGGTTTTGAACTCAACCCAGGTTCAGGACAGTCTGAATTTCTTGTCATCTACGGCGGGCTGGAGTTAGGGCTGTCTTTGATATTTCTTTTGCCGTTGGTGCGAGATGATTTCTTGACCAGTTCGCTTTTGGCTTGCATATTGATTCACGCTTGCCTCGTAGCGTTTCGAACAATTAGCCTTTTTCTGTATAGCGATATCTCGTCAATGACATATAAGCTTGCCGTTGGCGAATGGGTGATTTTGATTCTAGCCCTGGTTTGTTTGGTTTACTCAAGTAATAAGTCCTAAGATCTGCTTCACCGCAAAACAATTGAACCTTTCCCTCTCAATCGATGACCGCGGAAAACGGAACTCATAGTCGTTTGAATTGAATTCCCGCGGCTCCTTTAAGAGTTCGAATGCAGCTGTCCGCTTTCATTTCGAATAGTGTGGCTGATACAGGCTGACAAATATCGCGATTTGCCAGGCTACATCATTTTCTTCGGGGTCGAATGCCGTTTGCTTTTTTGCTTGACGCGGCTTCTTCTTTGATCTCTACTATATCTTCAAGATATATATCTGGGAGATTGATGTGCCGCGAATTAACCGAACACGCTTCGCCATTCTTGGCATGTTGATGTCAGGCCCGCGTTCTGGTTACGACTTGAAAAAAGACTTTGAGGAACAAATCAGCAATTTCTGGAGCGAGAGCCTGGGCCAGATCTACCCGGCGTTGGGTCGGTTGAAAGAAGAAAAATTTGTTTCAGTGAAAATCAAACGCGAAAAAGGCCGACCCGAACGTAAGGTCTATCGCATTACCAAGAAGGGCGAGAAGGCCTTTCGAGATTGGCTGGATTTGCCCGCGGAGCCAATTCGTTGGCGAAATGAATTGTTGTTGAAGGTATTTTTCGGATCTGCGATGGAGCCGACCGACGTACTTCGGCACATCGAGCAACTCCAGGCTGCCGAGCTAAAGACTCAATCGCTTTATCAGCACTACGAAAACGAAATTGAGACGCGGGATGCTTCACCAGAAAGAAGACTCTATTGGCGGTTGGCCCTATCCTCTGGCCGACATATTAACGAAGCGCGACTGACCTGGTGTAGCGAAGCCATCAACGAGATCAAGAAGTTTGCCAACAAACCAAAATCGAGAAAGAAGAAATCCGATGACTGATCGATCAAGTTGGGGACAGGCTGTCATTTTTTTCTTGGTGGGAGGACTGGGGTTGGCGTTTGGGCAAGGACATTGGCCCAACGGGCTGGCGCTGCTGCTGGGAATTGTTTTCTGGATTCGATTCTGTAGGGTTGCACATCCACTGTTGGCCGTTCCGCTCTTGGCGGTTGCCAATGTCCTGGTCTGGGAATGGGCCTATGCCGGGATGGTTCCGATGCCAACGCCCATTCGCATCGGCATGTTCACTGGAATCTCATTCGTATTGGCATTGTTGTTCCTGGCGGATCGGTGGGCCAATCTCCGGCTTAATTCATTATTGGCGACGCTGGTACTTCCTTGCGGTTGGGTAGCGTTTGATCTTGCCTCAGCGAGATTTAGTCCTGGGGGAACTTGGGCCAGTGTTGCTTACACTTTTTCCGATCACACGATCTTCGCCCAGCTCGCTTCGTTAGTCGGTTGGACCGGCATAACATTTGTCGTGGTTTGGTTGGCTGCTGCTGTCAATTGGATTTGGGACCGCCGTTCTCAGGGTGGTTCGGCGTACCAACCCGGTTTGATAGCGATCGCGGTCGTTGCGTTCGCCGTGCTCGGATTCGGAGTCTATCGACTGAGCACAGGCAATTCGGGGCAGTTGGTCCGGGTCGCCTGCATTGTCGCTCCCAACACATTCAACGATGAATATCTCGACGATGTCTATACTTACACTCGTGGAATTAAAGTTCCAGAATCGTCAACGTTGCGAGCGCGCGAGCGGATTGAGCAGTCGATGGAGGAGCATTTTGAGCTGGTCGAAACTGCGCTCGACCTGGATCCGGATTTTATTGTTTGGCCGGAAGCCAACGCGGTCCTGACGCTTTCAGAAGAACCCGTTTGGATCAAGCGCGCCCAGCAAATCGCCATCGACAATCAGGTCTTCATCGGCATGGGTCTGATCATTTTTCGACCGGGAACGGGCAAAGGGACTTTCAATAAGTTTGTCCTTGTCGATCCAGCAGGCAAGGTTGTGATGGATACTTTAAAAGCAACTCAAGTGCCCGGTTCGTTAAACACAAAGGGAGATGGGACCTTACCCGTCGTGAAGTCGGACTTTGGCCGCTTGTCGTCCGCCATCTGTTTCGACATGGACTTCCCTCACGTAATCGCACCGGCAGGTCGCGAAAAAATTGATCTCTTTTTTGCGCCTTCCAATGATTGGGTAGAGGTTGTTGATATCCATGCCCAAATGGCGCGGATGCGCGCAATCGAGCAAGGATTTGCACTTGTCCGTCCCACTAAGGATGGTACGACGTTGATGACGGACTCGACCGGTCGAACTGTCGCTTCGATGACGTCGCTGGACAATCGAACAGCCTTACTGGTTGACGATCTGCACGTAGGTCATCGGCTGACATTGTATTCGATGATTGGCGACTCCTTCAGCGTCGTCTGCGCGTTGGGCTTCCTCTTGATCCTTGGATTCACGGGTCTTAAGAAAACGCGCGCCGCAGCTTTGGGTTAAGCCAGGTTAACGGTATTGACCACTCGGATCAGTGCAATTGGGTTTTGGCCGCGTCGTTGGAGACGTCGAGTTGAACTGATTTGAATGCGTTCTAATTAAGCCATGGATAGCGATGGGGAAACTCGGGAGCAATTTTCTCAGCAGGCGCGGATTCACCCATCACGAATGAAAAACCAATCGGATGCTCGCCCCAATCCTCGGGAGTTCGCCCAATGTAAGCACCGCCAAAACGCGTTCCTGCAGCAACCATTTGGAATTTGACGAACTTGTTGGATTTTTTATCCAGCGTGGCGGAGCCAATGATCTTTGTTGTGACGCCGCGCCACTTGGGAATCTCTTCATATTTCGGCAAGTTGGAAACGAAGGCTTGCGCGTCCGTTGTTTTGGTCGCGGTCAAGCCAAAAATCTGAAACTGTACCTCGGTGTCGGAAAGAGTGGTGACTTTCATCGTGAGGCTCGCCTTTTCAACATCCGCTTCTCGAAACGGCTTGGTAAAACCATCGATCAGGCCTTTGTCGAGAAGTGAAAGACATGCAACTCGGCTGGCAAGATTTGCCGGAATTTTAATTTTCTGTCCAGGCTGGTATTCCGTCTGCAGAAATGACTCGACTTCCTCTCGACTTAACCACAAATAATACCGATGCCAACGAGAGTTGCGTTCTCCATCAAGACGACTACCAGGCAAGTCTCTCGCTGTCACCCGCAACGCCAATCCATCAACCGGATAGGAATCTTCGGGCCGATCGCCAGTGGGTTGGTTTACCAAGTCGTTGGTAGGTTCCAATCGCTGTTGGGTTGAAAGTTCACTCCAGGCTTTTAAGCCATCGTTAAGCAACGCGATGACTTTTCCAGGCTCATAACAAGTGGAAGACGCCAGCAAACGGCCACTCGGGGTGGCGAGGAATACACCTTGGTGGCCCGGGTGTTTTTTCTTTTGGTCAAAAACGGCCTGAAAGAATTTAGCTTCCGGTGTTTTGCCCGTCCGCAATTCGTGGAGTTCGTCAGCGACGGCAACAAATTCATTCGTCAATTTTTGAACTTCATCATTTGACCAGACCAACTGCCTGGCTTTGACACCGTTGATTCACGTGCACGCTAGCGGGTGGCCGTTCATCACGTAGATCAGCAATGGTTTTTTAGTCGTGTTGGCTTCCTGAACAGCTTTGCGCAATTCAGAAAACCATTTGATTCTTAGAAATGAGTTTTCTTCGACATTTGGTTCAATTGCGTTTTGGTAATCGGCAATCGTTTCCGCGGTGAGATCGGGAAGTTGGGCATTCAGACTCTGCTGAAAGACCATCAATAGCACGATTGCAATCGTGGATCTTAAACAATTCAAACTCATAGCGTTTCCAGACTTTTCAGTGATCCAACGAGTTCGGCGGCCATGCTTAGTTTATCGCAAAGATGTGTCCATCAATAGTTAAGGCGGTGCGAAAACGGTCGAAGTGTGACCAAGATTTTGCCGCAATCGCTCCCAACAGCGAAAGGTTCCAATCGAGGTTAGCATTCCGTTGAATCGGTCAAGTCAATTCGTACCTTGCTTGCCGAGGAGTGCTTCAACTGCCGCAAATCGCCTGCGCGTATTTAGTTCGTTGAGATGCTGCTCTGATTGGTCACGAAAGTAGCAAAACGTAATACCTTCTAGCCTCGAATCGCTCTCCTCCACGGCATGGAGGTTATCCCACAGCGCAACACGTTCTTGAGCGGCGGCAGACAGCGTTTCTAGTTCCACTACTCGGCTGAGATCAGAATAAGTCAGCAAGGAATCATTGAGTTTCAGCCGTCCAAGCTTCTCAGCAAACCATGCTGCCCCTTGCTTCAATCGGCTTTCAATTGTGTCTTTGCCGCCAATGCGATGAATGATGTCGCTCGCAATGGATTGCTGTGCCTTCACTTCGTTTTCAAGTTGTTGCAAGAACTCGCACAAGGGTGTCTTTCGATTGTTCCGCATGCATCGACCGGTAAGCTCGACCTCGGCCACCATCATTGCCAGATGATCTTCTACGTAAATTCGCAGCCGCTTTTCGTTCATTAGCCTGCCCCCTCTTTGTACGATTCATTCAATGCTTGTTCAATTGCTTGTCGATAACCCACCGGACGGATGGAAAATACATCCAGCGCCTTTTTGTCTCGGACAATGGTTGGATTCCGAAGACCTTCTATCAGGTGCCTACCAACTTCGGCAGTTGCTGGAGTGACGAGCCCCAGCCAAAGGCTAGACAAGTAGGGCGTCAACAATGGTACGGAAAACAACCACCTCCGCAATTTTCGTTGTCGAGCGTATTCTCTGATCAGTTGACCGTAAGTAACAACATCGCTGCTGCCAATCTCGAATACTTGGCTCTCACCGGCTGGCAGATCCAATGCTTTTAACAAATAGTCCAAGACATCGGCTACGGCGATGGGTTGAGTCGGGGTTGCCAGCCAACGTGGACAGATCATCACAGGAAGGCGATTGGTAAGGGAACGGATCAAATCGAATGAGAGGCTGCCGTTGCCGATCACGACAGAAGCCCGAAATTCCACGGTTTCTACACCAGATGCGCGCAGGATTTTTCCAACTTTATGGCGGCTGCGCAAATGGGCGGACAATTTGGGATCCGCCTCCTCTCCTAATCCGCCCAAATAAATAATTCGTTGAACTCTGGCTTTCTTCGCAGCAGCTCGGAAGTTTTCGGCAGCTTCCCGATCTTGCTTTTCGAAGTCGGATGAAGAAGCCATCAAGTGAACGAGGTAGTAGGCGGTTGTGACACCGGTAAGTGCGGCGTCAAGTGAGTGGCGATCAAGGACATCACCCTCGGCAATTTCTGTCGATTCGGCTGCTTGAGGGCGCAGCTTATCTGGAGTCCGTGCCAGGCATCGGACTCGCACGTTTCGCTGTTCTACAAGCGGCAATAAACGACTGCCGATGTAGCCCGTTGCTCCGGTCAGCAGGACAAGTGGGCGTTTGACTTTGGGACTTATCGGCGTTGTATTGGGTTCCGTCATCAAGCTTCTCAAAACAGGGATTCCCCCAATCACCCAGTTAAAGGCGTAACCAGGCTAAATACATTTTTCATTGTAACCTTTGATCGAATCGGTCGACGATCCTATCTCAAAGTATGTT
>CAMYNE010000159.1 GCA_947259675.1 uncultured Pirellulaceae bacterium | reverse complement strand
GAGCATTTTCAAAGCTATTGTTCAGTGGCTGGGGCATCCTGCCCCAGTACTGCGGCTGGAAGCCACAGCCACGCTTGCGAATACCAATTCTGAAAGTGCTCTAGCTACTCGCCTCTCTTAATCCAAAATCTCGATCTGGCTTTCGTTTTCAATCGTAATGCCAATTCGTTTTGTTCCAATATCGCGTCCAACTTTTCCAGTTACACGAATTAGCTTGCCGTTGAGTCGTTGCAAAAACTCTTCGGACAATTCATCTCCAACAAGCCTCTGGTAAAGATAAACGATTGCATCGCGTTGATCTGTCGAAAAATAAATGTAGCGCGTTTTTCCCGACTGGCTGACATGCACTTTTTGGACGCGACCCTTCAAGGAACTTTGGAGCCCAAACATCTCCTCCCAGTGGGAATGCGCATTCGGTGCCGTTCCTTTTTTGCCACCTGCATTTCCAATGACATTCGCTGTCAACGGTTTTTCATTCATTGGTGAAGGTTGTTTCTCTGCAATCGGGCCTACCGGAGGGTCCAGCGGGGCTGAAACAATTTCGCTGGAGTCAGAATCGAGCACGGCTGGCTTGGTTTTTTCCGGTACGGGATCAGATGACGGCGGATTGGTTTCGCCATTAACTTTGTTTATACCGGGATCCGGTTCTTTCTTTTCGAGTTCTAAATTTTCACTGACCGGAACCGTCGGCAATCCAGCTGAACGTCGTTGGCCGAAAGTCACGATGAGAACTACGCCCAAAATCGTCGCCAGTAACATCAATCCAACGCAAGCCAGGACCATCGCGGTCGGCAAACCGGGTTTAGCCTGGTAAGACGACAGTTCCTTCCGCCTCAATTCATGGTCGACGTCAGACTCCTCCAACTTGTGATTTCTGGCAGAGCGACTGGGTGCAACAAACCTTTTTCGAGATTCTTTTGCCAATAGACGGTCGTAGATCGCCTTTCGCTCTTCATTTAACAGAATCTTCTTGGCCTTTTTGACCTCCTCATAAAGATCCTTAGCGTCTTCACCATGTCCTGCCGTAGCGTTTTTTTGCAGCAGATCTTTCAGACGATTGGCTGCCGATTGAATGACGTCAGGGCGCGATTCGAATTTTTCGATACCCAACAGCCGATAATGACTTGGTGGTTGCTCAGCCGGCGAAATACCGAGCCATTCGTGCATCGGATCAAATTTTTTTGCCATTGACTGTTCGCCAGCTAACACGCAGGCCTGATTTGAAATGCTTGACCGTTTAAAGTACCGTGGTTCCGATTACAGCGTACCTATTATTTCAGTTGCGACAACTGATGCCATCAATAACATTGCCATCGATAGCTTTTTTGTGACCGAAAGATTGTCGTGGGGAAGAAACATTTGGTGAAGACGATGCTCCAAAATCGAACAAACACCTGTATTTTGATCATCTCGCTGATTCTCGCCTGTGACCCGGGCGCGGCACTGGCTCAGACAGGTTCTGTTGCCAGCAGCTACAAACCTGTGGTCGGACAACCTCATCCGGACTTTTCATTGCCCAACATCCAGGACAGTTCGCGCATAAAACTTTCGGATTATCGAGGAAAAAAAGTTCTCCTCTTGCACTTTGCGTCCTGGTGAGCCGGTTGCCGAGTTCGTGTGCCCGGGTGGCACAATGCAACCAAAGAACTTCGCGAAAACGGGGAACTAGTGATCCTCGGGGTTGTTCAAGAACAACACGCCGAACGCGCGAGACTATACGCGCAATGGAAACAATTTGATTGGCCAGTCGTTCAAGATCAAATGACCAGTATCGGAATTGGTGTTGTGCCGGTAGCGATCTTGATTGATGAATACGGAATTGTACAAAACACGAGGCCTCGATCGAATCTTATCAAGAAACTGGTTGCCAAAAAACGCAATCCTCCGAAAACTACGGCCCCTATGCTGGAAAACAACGATGCCCAACCCCTGCCAACCTTAACGCCGGATTCATCCGTTGAAAATTTAGTGCTGCTCGGCGACGAACACATGAAAAACGGTAGCGCCGAAAAAACGATTTCCGCTTACTCCCGGGCACTGAAGTCCGCGCATGTTACAACCGACCAGTCCGTGAAAAAACTTGTACCGGCGATTAATTTTCGACTCGGAGTTGCATATCGAGAAAAATTTGATTTTGGCAACGGTCGATCCCCGGAAGACTTTGCAACCGCTTCCCAATATTGGACGACCGCATGCGAAAGCAATCCGAATCAATATATTTGGCGTCGACGTATCGAGCAGTATGGCCCTCGCAACATCAAGCCTTATCCTTTTTATGATTGGGTCGATCAAGCGATTGCGGATATTACGGCACGCGGCGAGAAACCGGTCGAGCTAAAAGTCGCGTTAGCCGGTGCCGAGATCGCTCAGCCATCGAAAAAGATAATCGCAGGCGATTCCGACGCAGTGAACCCCGACCCGGAATCCAAAATCGAACTAGTTGATTCCAAACGACCGATGATCCGGCACTTGTCGACGGTTGTTCCCAGTCACGTCACAGCTGGCGAAACTGTACGCGTCCATTTGCAGTTGTTCAATGGAGAGGGTGCCAAGTGGAATAACGAATCGACGCCAATGCAGGTTTGGATTAACGACTCGACGACTGGCACGCCTTCGCAACAACTCGTTGAATGGGCAGATACGAACGAATCGACATCTGACGAAACACGAACGATCGAGTTTGAATATCAAACCAAAGAAGACACCGAATCCGTCAGACTCACCGGATTTGTGCTAGCCAATGTTTGTTCGGATTCGGATGGACAGTGTCTCTTTCGTCGCTGCAATTTCGAAATTGAAATCCCGATCTCGAAATGAACTGAGTGTAGCTGCAATTGTCCCAATTGCTGGGCGACAACAAGTGATGCTCAAGAAACCGAGACCTTTGTTGCGAGTCTGCTCTGAAGACAGCACTAGGTCGGCACCATCACAGTCCAGTTTTGACGAACGACGACGTCGCCCGCCGTCACGTCACGAGTTTCAACTTTCATTTTGACAAATCCCCTCCCTGGTTTTGTCGATGCTCGTTTGTTAATCACTTCGGCTCGAACCGCAATCGTTGTTTCCGGGTAAACCGGCCTTTTGAATTCAATTCGGTCGACTCCCACTCCAACCAGCTGCGTCGCTCCGAACGGTTTTGCCTCAGCCATCAATTTCATCGTCAATGAGAGCGTGTGCCAGCCGCTGGCGGTGAGCTTTCCAAAAGGACCGTCGACGGCTGCATCTTCGTCCAGGTGCATCGGCTGCGGGTCGTAGCCTCTTGCGAATGACTTGATTTCTTCCAGCTCCATCAAGTATTCATGTGACTCAAAGATCTGCCCCAGCTTGATATCACAATAGCCAATTGCTGTTTCATTCATATGTGCCAACTCAATCGCGATATGCTGTTTTCGATCAGGCATCAGCCAAAAAAGACTTCGGAGCGGATTTTTTGACCACCTCGAATAATAGTCAGCTCAATTTCAGCATAGGAAGCGAATTTGTTCAACAACCGATGAACGTCATCAACCGTTTCGATAACTCGATCGTTGATGGCGACGATCGTATCGCCAACCCGCAATCCGCACTTGTCAGCTGGGCCGCCTTTTTCGAGTTCCATGACTTCCACTGCTGATTCAGTGAGTAAATCGAATTCGACGATTAACGAGCGTGATAACCGCACGGACGTAGCTGAAATGCCCAGCGCATGCCTGCGGATTTTGCCATGCTCAAGAATTTGTGAAAAAAACGAGCTGACCGCACTGCTGGGAACCGCAAAGCCAATCCCCTGTGTGTAGGCGATGATGGCGGTATTGATTCCAACGACCTGGCACCGTGTATCGACGAGCGGTCCACCGGAATTACCCGGATTGATGGGAGCGGAATGCTGAATCACGTTCTCAATCAGCCTTCCCGATTCACCTCGCATCCCGCGGCCAAGCGCACTTACGACGCCGGTCGAAACGGTTGAATGCAACCCGATTGGACTTCCCATCGCCACAACTAATTGCCCTGCTTGCAACCGATCAGAATCGCCGAGAGTCGCAAATGGAAGCTCTCGCGCCTGCAATTTGATCAAAGACAAATCGTTGGGCGGATCATCGCCAACGAGTTTTGCTTCGATGCGGTCGCCGTCCGACGTTTTTGTGACAAGTTTAAGTTGTCCGGAAACGACATGGCTGTTCGTTACAGCGTATCCATCGGCTGTCAACAAAATACCTGAACCCGATCCTCGCTTTTCAGTTCCAGTCACGCTGATGACCGTCGGAATCGTCTCATCAACCACCGTTGTAACCGCACGCGAATACGCGTCAAGCAATTCCGTATCATCGGCTCGCCTGGTATGCGGATCGTCCGAATTTGAAGATTTCTGATCGTGCGAAACGAAGAACGGAAAACGTCGCTTGTCCATGGTTGATCTCTCCTGTGAATTCATTGGCTGAATTAAATCGTTCACAACAATACTCGCAAAAGCAAAACCCTTTGGGAAAGCCCCGAGAATTTGCCTCGACACTTTGAACTGTTAGCTATCGTTCAATAGCCCTTTCCATTCAGATCCACAATACCGGCAGGCCAGTTTTCGTTTGCGGGATAAATCATCACGAATGGATCCCAAAACGGATTTTTTTCAGGTTCCTCGAAATTTGTCCGGTCAACAATTTTGTTGTCAACCAGTCGACAATTCAGCTTCTCATAAAATTGCGGCACCCCCGTTTGGAAGAGACTGAATTTGAATTCGCCCAGATCAACCTGTTCAAAGGCTTTGCGCACGATTGACAATCCAAGTCCTCGTCCGCGAACGGTTTCATCCGTACACACGCTCGCAAGCGCCAAGATATCCATTGTTTGATCGTTTACATAGATTCGACGCCGAAACGTTCTTGCGTGCGCAATCACGGCGTCGTTCTCCCACACAACGAATCGTTTGCTGTCTCGTTGCTCTGGATCATCGCTGGCTGCAGCACCAAGAATGTACTTCAAACGGCAGTTAATCGTGTTCGGAGAATCGGGCCACACTTTCCCGGTAAGTGCGACAATTTGTCTGGCCTCGTATTCTGTCAAGTCGCGCTAAAAGTATTCTCTTACATCGTTCATGTTGAACTTTTCATATGCGGCAACAACAGGAGGCGAGTCTGTTCCCGACTCGTCTCAGCCCGCGACAGGCTGAGCTACGGCGAGCGACTCGTAAAGCTGCAATTTCGGCGCAGCGAATCACTACTTTCTCGACAAAGCCGGGGTTTCCGCCTGACGTCGGCATCATCACCCCAAACGTCACTGTCAGCAGGTTAATCAACGCGACTATTTTACGGTTGAATTGCAGTCAAATCGCCGATGTTTCGTGTAGAATCACATCTCATGACAAAATATTCGTACTTGTTTCGCGTACAACCCCATTGAATTGAAGCTCACCAGAATTCAATACAAATACCAGACAGAACCATGCTCAAAGAAGCCGAACAAGAATCAGCCCAAAGTACTGGCAACCAGTCCAAAAAGCCATCTGATGATGCGATGGCCCTGATCCTGCAACAGGCGGGTAAGTCTGCTGCAGAAGTCGCTGCGCTATCCACGCTCGACGACGCGGACCGAACGGCCGAAGACCAGTTCTCCGGTGAGCCGCCGACCATTGCGTCATTATTTGGAACGGGAAGGGCTCGTGAGTTTTACGCCGGGACGTTCTCGCCTTCTCCAAAAGTCGTCAAAGTCATGAGCGCCTGCCTGGACTTTTTGTTGAAGCGTAAATCGGAAGACACGCTTCTTGATAACAAAAAGATGCTCTTTCGCGACGACATCATCAGTGGGCTCGCAGAGCGAGGGTTCTTTGGTTTGGCGATTCCTGAAAAATACGGCGGCAGCGGTGCCAAACTGGGCGATCTGGGTCCGTTGCTTCGGGCCTTGACTTTTGTGCAC
>CAMYNE010000158.1 GCA_947259675.1 uncultured Pirellulaceae bacterium | reverse complement strand
TCGCGTGAAATTCTACGGGCGCGCGAGAAGCTACTTCTCTTGAGCTTGACTTGCGGCTTTGATTTTGGCGATTGATTCGCGTGCAGCTTCCCTGATTAACAGATCATCGTGTTTCAATTTTTCGATCAATGCAGGTATCGCGGGCTTAGCCGCCTCGCCAAGATTTCCGATCGCCAATACCGCAAGTTCGACGACGTCATCCTCTTCGTTATCAAGTTCTTTTTGGAGCTTTGCCAACATGGGAGCTGCATCCGGGCCCATTTCGCTCAGCCGCCGAATAGCATCGCGTTTATAAGAAAGCGTATCGAGTTGTTGCGTCAGTATTTTCAGGGGCTCGTCGATTTCACCGGTGATTCGCCAATAGGTGTAAGCACCTCGCGTCTGCGAATTTTTTGAAGGATCGGTCATTAACTTCCAGACCTCGTCTGTAGCTGCCGCGGCTTTTTTCCCCAAATGGCCCAAACCGATCATCGCCCGCTCTTTTTCAATTTGAGTAAACGCAGTTAGCTTTTGAGCCAGCAGCTCGACAACATCATGCTCTTCGGATGGTCCGATTGCTCCCAGCGCGATCGCGGCCCAACTGCGTGCGGACACAACGCCATTATCCAAGAGCACTACTAATCGGTCTTGAGCCGGCATCGCATCCGCACCCATTTTTTCAAATATCCGACAAACCGCACATTGGATATTGAATTCCTCGTGATCGAGCAATGCGATCAGTTCGTCCATCAACGGCAACGCTTCGTTGCCCATGTTTTCCAGGCCAAAAAGTGCGGCCATCACTTTGGGCGTATTGTCTTCTTTCAAAATCGGTTTGTATTTTGGAATAAACCGCTTTCCGTCCGGACCGATCTGTTGCAAAACGACACTCGCGCGACGGAATTCGTTAATGTCATCCGACTCAAAAAAAACGTCGATGTGATCTGCCGCAGTCGGACCGAGTTTTTTGAGTGCCAGAAAGGCCGCAGTTCGAACAAGCTCGTCACGACCAATAGCAGCTTTCGCAATCGCCGGAACTATCTTGTCCATGTTCCCTGAGGAGTCAGCAAGTTCGAAAATGGCCGCAATTTGCTGGTCTCGGGTTCCGGAACGAACGAACGTCAGCAGGGCATCCTCCGAAGCGTTTTTGATTCCGTCAGGTAATTCACCATCTTGAGTTCGGAATTCACCTGGATCGGTTGTGAAAACCGCCAGCGCCGTCACTGAGACCAAGGTTGCAATGACAAGTGCAACAGAATACGACAGCCAGGGACTTGCCACGATCAATTCCTTTGTTTTTGTTGAAAAACGTATTGTACGGCAGAGCGAAGGTTAAGACCACTTGGACTGGTGATGGGTCAATCGAAAAAAAATAAGGTCAACTCGCTCCCCTCGATTCAGGATAACAAATCGGGATTTGTAGGCCCGACACAAGCTGGGCGCCGTTCCGGCATCGCATCGCGAGCAACTTGGCCTTGCCGGAACAGCGCGGAGCTCGTTCCAGCCTACTACGCCGGACTCGTTTGACTTCGACGTTCATCCTTTCGTTCTAAGCCGGCAAGAAGTTACCGGGTCCTGCCCAATTCCGTTTTGAATTTTCGGATTTTGTCGCCATACGTCCGTTTTCGTTCGGGCGTGTATTTCCACCATTTTTTTGGTGGTCTACCATTCATAAAATCAACGGCCGACATAAAACAGTCCAATACGCAAGGATCGTGAACTTGATTATCGATTCGACTGATCTGCGTGTAAAGTTTCCAAGGGTTTTTGTTGGCGAGCTGAATAGGTTTTGAAAGACCCAGTCGCTGCAGATCATCGGAAATTGATGGGCCGATATTGATGATTTGCTGAAAGTTCGTAATCGTTTCGCGGTCAGTTTTGTGCGTTGCTTTTTTCATGGCTGCGTCTCCAGGTTTTAAACTTCAAGACCAAGATACCACATCGAATCGATTAATCTCAAAACAAAAACAACGTTGATTCTGCATTTCAGTTTAAAGGCAATAACTCTCAACGTTCGTATGATCGCCTCGGAAACGCTATTAGTCATCCTGAACCGAGTGGAGCGAGGTGAAGGATCTCTCGTCGATCTACGTGAGATCCTTCGGTCGCTAAAGCGCCCTCAGGATGACGCGTGTGTGTTCGATCAAACAAAGAACGATATTGGCCTAATCTTAACTTTAATAGATTTCGGTTCTGCATTTCAGTTTACAGAAATGAACTCAAAACCGCATTGAATTGTCGAGCTGCGATCAGGAGAGTCACGAAAACTACAGTTCCCCCCAGGACGTTTCTGATCATCCGATTGCGAAAGGGCCCCATCAAAATTTCACGATTGACCGCAACCAAAAGAAACGCCGCGATAATGGGCAGTAACAGACCGTTTGCGACTTGTGCAGTGATGATGGCTTCTTTGGGGCTATTGCCAAACAGGACTCCAAACACACCGCCTGCGATAACCACCAAAGTCGCCGTGACTTTGAGTCTCCAATCGGACAAGTCTGCGGGCCAACCAAAACAGCCAGCCGTTGCGTAGCCGGCTGCAATCGGAGCTGTGATGGCACTTGTTAGTCCAGCTGCAAAGAGTCCAACGGCAAACATGGTTTCCGCCCAATGACCCAGCGTAGGTCGTAGCTGGATGGCAATGTCTTTGACGTTGTCCAGCTGAGTTTCCGTGTCACCAAAAGCGACGGCGGCCGTCACGAGGATAGCCGCCGTGATAAGACCACCGACAAATACCGAGAGAATGGTGTCCAATAACGAAAAGCGAACGGCTTTACGTTGCAGCTCGACAGCGTCCGGTGCGTCCGTTTTATCAACTGCCCATTTTTTTGCGGCGGCATTGGCATGTAAAAACAAATTATAGGGGACGACGGTGGTTCCGATGAGAGCAATGACGAACCACATTGAACCAGGCTGGACCCTGGGCGTTACGAAACTCTTTCCAATGCTCCACAAATCCGGTCCGCAAGCGACGGCCGCTACGATGAACAGGCAACTCATGATAAAAACCAGAACGCTTAACAGGATCTGCAACACATCAAAACGCCCGATCCAAATCACCACCAAGGCTGAGATCGCAATCACATATATCCAGGTCCCAACATCTTGTTGAGTGAGTACTTCCAGCCCGATTGCGGCGCCCAGAATATTGCCGGTTTGATAAGCTGCGTTTCCAAACAGGATCGCCACTAACACAAGCAGCAACATGGCCCACCGAATGATCGGTACTTCAAAGCTTTTGTGAATCGCCTGGCTCAATCCTGCACCAGTTACGATTCCCAGTCGAGCTGCCATTTCCTGCAGGACGATTGCGGCGAAAACCGAAAAGAGAACTGCCCACAGGAGTGAATAGCCATACATCGCACCCGCTTTGCTGGCCGTTAACACAGTTCCCGGACCTATGAAAGCGGCTGCCACGATGAGCCCCGGACCGAACTGAAATGCTGTCTTTTTTTGGGTCATTTCTTTTGCCGTAGACAGTGAAGAACTTGTCTTGGATTTTTCCGTTTAATCCAATCCGCTGAAATTGCCGGAACAGGTTGACCTGAACGGCTAAAAAGACCTTGTTACTTTGGCAAATTGGGAAACTGATTCTTACGTTATCTGTTCAATTGTCGATAGAAAGCATAGACTAAAAGCGACGATTCAACGGAGGTCACTTTGAAATTTCGGAATAGTGCATTGGCAAGCATCATGCGACGAAGAATCATCAAATTCCTGTCTTTGGCCACGATTTTGGCGCTCGGTACGGTCCCGGCAAAGGCGACCGGGCAGGAATGGGCGCGGAAAATGTTCAAGGAGTTTCAACACGATTTCGGGATGGTGACAAAACCGTCTCGGCCCGAGCATCGTTTTGAAATTGAGAATGTTTATGAGGAAGATATCCGTATTCGGGATATCTTTTCCAGTTGTGGCTGTACTTCGGTTTCGGTGACTTCGAGAGTCTTGAAGACCTACGAAAAAGCTTACGTTGTCTGCAAGTTTAATTCTCAAATCGTGGATGGTCCAAAGCAGGCGACCGTTACCGTCCGATTTGACGCGCCATTTGTTGGTGAAGTGCAGTTAGTTATCAAAGGCAACGCAGTACGAGGTAGCGGAGTTCGGTTAAGCACCAACCAGATCGATTTTGGACAAGTGACAAACGGACGATCTTCGGAACGAGTGATTCAGGTTTCCCGTCAGGGTAGTCCCAACTTCAAAATTGACAACGTGTTAAGCACGTTTCCGCATATCGGCGTGAGTCTACGGGAAAACTACCGTGGGCGAGATGTGGTTGCCTACGATGTTGTCGCACGTTTGAAGGATTCCGTTCCTAAGGGTTACTCGCAAGGCGAGCTTTTCATTGTTGTCGATGACAACGGTCAAAAGGTTAAACTCCCCGTCAAGTTTACGGCTCAAGTCGTTGCTCCAGTTCAAATCAGTCCGGAAATCTTGACACTCAGTCCAATCAAACCAGGGGAAGTCGTCAGTCGCAAAGTCATCGTGAAAGCTGATACGCCGTTCAAGATTACCGACGTGACGAGCCACAGTCGAGCGTTTCGAGTCCGAGCGGACAGCACGGCCAAAAAAGTGCACTTTGTCGACGTGATCTATACAGGCGAAGACGATCCGGGTCGGTACGAACGCGTATTGACTTTCCAAACCAGCATCGGAACCGGAGCAACAACGAAAATGAAGGCGATTGTCGATATTGTTCCCAAATCGGAAACGACGACCAAAGAGGCTTCGGTCACGAAAACGGACTTGGGCACCTGATAGGCTTTTCTTCTCCAATAGCGGGGGCATCGTTCGCCAGAGGCCCCCGCGTTTACGCGGCGGAGAGTCTCACCATCTTCCTGGACCGCTGCCCGGCCTCTTCCGGAAACAAATGCACCAACACACAAAAAAACGCTGACCCGAATTCGAATCAGCGTTTTTTTAGTTTACTTTACCGCCGGTCTTGCGACACAGTTGGACAACTACTTGTCGCGTTGTTGGTTTTGTCCTTGATTGAAAAACAAGCCACCAAAAACGGGTTGTGAAGCCTTGTTGTTGACGACGTACAACGACTCGATCCACTTCTCGATCCTTTCATTCGAATCTTGAAGATGGGCTTTCGTGTAGGCGTCGTACGAATCTTCTTCAGCAGCTTTGGCGATCTTTTTTTGCAGATCTTTCAGCGTCATGGTGGCGAGATTCGAAATCGACTTCATGGCCGCAATACTGCTCTCTTTGTCGTTTGCAAGATCAAAGAGCCGATCAAGGTGTTCGCTCTGCAAACTACGTCGCAAACTGGAGACGGCTGGATTCCGTTCATCGAATTTGCCGTTGGGCAACTCATCCAGTTCTTTCCAAACCGCGTCCGTGACCGAATTGACCAATTCCACAATCGTCAAAGCATCTTCGTCTGCTGGAACACGAAACTCGTTATCGTACACACGACGCAGGGTTGTCGGGTTCATCAATTGCGAAAGCGCCGTTGCCTGGAGACTCATGATCCGATCGTGAACCGGCCAAGCAGGATCATCGCCGAATCCTCTTTCGTCTCGCCATGCACTGGCGGTCATATGAACAAGCAGTTCGGGCGTCAAACCAAACGCTTCGTCGTACATCGTATTATCGAGTACGAATTTGAGCGCCTCGCGCTGACGGTCCGCATCAACGACTTCCAGCGGCTTGCGACCATTCTTGTCACCCTTTTTGTCACGATTGACGATCGTTCCGCCGATCCAGTTGGCCATCATCGACGTGGCCTTGGTCTGCATTCCGAGCGTCAACAAATAACCTCGACGGGCTTTATCCCAACTGTCACCTTTTTCAACGAACTTTTCGATGATCTGACCGCGGTGATGGTTGGCCAAGTGGATTTGTTCTTCCGCAAAATCAAGTGGATTTTTGCTGAAATCGTAACGCCGAGCTAACGGATCTGGGCCGGACGTGTCTTCGTCCGTGCAAAAGGCCAATTCGGGTTCGGCAACTCGCTCAAGAATCTTTGGAAGTTTTTTGTCACTTGGCGTGTAGCCATATTCAATGGCCCACATGTCGTAAGGACCGACGCCGATCATGGCGTAGTCACCTTGAACCTCGCCGTTTTCAACTCGGAAGTTCGTGGGCAGATAGTCCATCACGCTTCCGGCGAACGGTCGTTTGCCTTTGAATTCTTCGCTGTTCAATTGGGCGACATCGTAGACACTGGAGGCTTTGAAGTTGTGACGTAGTCCCAGCGTGTGGCCAACTTCGTGAGAAACAAGATCTGCCAACAAAGGTCCGATGAAAGACTCAGGCATGCCGTCCAGCATTTGTTCTTTGTCTTCGTCTTCCTCTTTGTCTTCATCCTTATCTTCCTTGTCCTTGTCCTTATCCTTATCTTCGTCGTCAGTTTTCGCGTCGTAGCGCATTTGAGTCATCATCATTCGCATCAATGCGACATCGTAGCCACGACCCTCCGCAGCCATACAAGCACCGTTTATTTCACTCGTTCGGCCAATCAATCCGTCGCCCGGTTCGTCGCCCATGAGTTTGGTTTTGAGCTTCGAGGTCTCCGAGTACGGTTGAGCCGCTTTGAGCTGCAGTGATTGGCGGATGAATTCGCGTTGGGATGGAGCCGCCAAGCGAATTCGAGGATCCCATTTCGGATGCTGTGCAAACCAGGCCAAAGTTTCAGGCGTAAAATTCTGCATCGCGATTTTCGGCATGACTTTGTCAAACTGATCTTCAAAGACACGAATCCAGCCATCGGTCAAGACAATATCGGCGTCGAGGATTTGCCCCGTTTTCGGATGAACTCGACTTGGACCAATCGCGGTGCTGATGTCATTGTTCAACCAGCGGACAAAGTTGTATTGAACATCTTCGGGATCTTTGTCCATGTGGGTGCTGGTCTGTTTGTCTTGTTGACGAATTTCTATCGCGTTCAGAATCCCAACTTGTTCAAACGCTTTGTTCCAATTCAAGATGCCTTGCTGTACCCACCGCCGATAGCGAACGGGTGTGGTGTGTTCGACATAGAATACGATTGGCTCTTTTGGCGGTGAAAGCTTGAGCGAAGGATCCCGCTTTTCCAGGTGCCAGCGGTTGATGTAACGAACTCGAGTTTCGTCGCGCTCGTATTTTCCATAATCGCTGTAGCTAGTTGTGAAATAGCCGATTCGCTGGTCAGCTTTACGAGGCTTGTAGGTTTTACTGCCTTCGATTTTGCTGATGGAGTAGTGAATCGTTTTCAAATTTCCACCGGACATCGGAACTTCAAAAGCGACTTCCACATTCTTCGGGAAGACCTTTGCTTTTTTGATGGAGATCAAACTGCGTGAAGGTCGGTAGCTGCTACCAAAGAAGACACTTGCATTGGAAACAAGCAGATTGTCCAAGTCGATCACGGGTCCGCCGCGCGGGACCATGGTCAAGATTGGAACATCCAGCAAGACGCGGTCGGTAAAGATTCGATTAACGGACGATTTCGATTCGTCGTCGGAGCCTTGAATGCGGAGATTCTCGGCGATCAAGGCGACTTTTTTGCCGTACGGTTTCCAATAGACGTAGAAATCGTCTGATTGAAGGCCGGCAAAGATTTCGCCACCCGATACGGTTGTGGCAATAAACTGACGATGGGTACTACTTGCGTAGTCTTTCGGCAGCTGGGCTAACATCTGCCCATCCTTCTCGCGTTTCCAGATCGCACCCGTCGGGCAAGTCGGCAAGCAAGCGGGTTGAGCGCAGTGATTGCACGACATGTTCAC
>CAMYNE010000157.1 GCA_947259675.1 uncultured Pirellulaceae bacterium | reverse complement strand
TCAGCCAATCATCTATGGGAACTGGATTACGCCCGACGGTGTTGGCGAGGGACTGATCCTTTGTCCGCTCGACGGATCATCTGCGGAAATCCATTGTCATGGTGGGGATGCCGCCGTGATGGCAATTACATCGTCACTTGATGCGTGCGGGTTTCGACCTGCCCATGAGGCTGAAATGGAATCGCTGACAGAACCATCTCCTTGGCGCGCTGATTTTCGTCGCATGTTGTCGCTCGCTCGAACTAGCCGAACCGCCAAGATTCTGTTGAACCAATACAACTCGATTGAATTTCGGATTCAGCGACTGGCAGATCTTTGCCGCAATAAACCGGCTGCCGCCATCGAACAGCTTAGCGAGATCCTGCGTAAAACCCAATTTGGAATCCATTTGACCAAGCCTTGGACCGTTGTCTTGTGCGGAGAGCCAAACGTTGGGAAAAGCAGCTTGATCAACTCGATTGTCGGCTTCGCCCGGGCGATCGTCCATGAAACGCCCGGCACAACGAGAGACGTCGTTTCCGAACTATCGTCAATTAACGGTTGGCCAGTCGATCTTAAAGATACTGCTGGCTTGAGAAATGCCGATAATCAAATTGAAGTGCAGGGAATTCTAAAGGCTCAACAGGAAATCCAATCGGCGGACCTGATCATATTCGTTACCGATGTGACAGAAGATTCGCCCGTGCCCACCAACATCGGCCAATACGACAAACCAGCGATTTTCGTTCGAAACAAATCCGACCTGCTCGCTGACGAACTACAGGACCTGAGCGACCTTTTCCTGCTCACGTCGGCAACGTCGGGCGCCGGGGTTGCGGAATTGATCGACCAAATTGAAATGAGGCTGGTACCCGAGTTGCCGAATCAGGATGACCTGTTTCCCGTCAACTTCGTTCAGGCCGAGTGTTTTTTGCAAGTACGTGAATTAATCAAGCAGAACCATACAGATAGAGCTGTTGAACACCTGATCGGCCGGCGATTCAAAAACACAGAGGCGTAGGATGGGCACTTGCCGATCGAACGTTGCGGGCACCTTTGACTTGCAAGGAGACCGTTTTTATTCTGTTTCGTCTCGCGCCAACGGTCAGTCACTCTTTTGAGACCAGTCGCGGCGTTGCCGGGAACTGGGGATGCCCATTTTTTTCCGGTATTTGGTCACGGTGCGTCGAGCCACGTTAAAGCCAATCGACTTCAGTCGTTTGACGATCTCGTCGTCACTGAAAGGTTTGCCTTTGTCTTCTTCGTCGATCAGTTTCTGCAAAGCGACGCGAATCTTGTTCCAGGCAATATCTTCACCTTCTTCATTCGTCGTTCCGCCAACAAAGAATGATCGCAATGGCAAAATCCCACGCGGTGTCTCCAACCATTTATCGTCAACCGCTCGGGAAACCGTCGTGACATGGACCCCAACAATATCAGCGATCTGCTGCATCTTGAGCGGCTCCAGATGTTCCTGGCCGCCTTCTTCAAGGAACTTCGTTTGATGTTCGACAATCGCCTGTGCAACTTTCGTTAGTGTGTTGCGTCTTTGTTCGATCGATTCGATCAGCCATTGAGCCGACGTGATTTTTCGTTTGATGAATTCCTTTTCTTCCGAGGTTGCCTGTCCGTTTGCCAATCGTTGTCGGTAATAATTGCTGATGTTTAAACTGCGTGCGGGACCTTCTTCCATCTTGACGGAGTACGTTCCGTCTTCGTTATGCACAAGAAACAAATCGGGTGTGGCTGTCGGCACCACGCGATCGGCAAAACGACTGGCAGGTTTTGGATCGAGTCTGCGTAACTCGGCCCAGGCTTCATTGATTTGTTCGATCGTATAACCCGTTGCTTTTTGAATCTGGGGCATGCGGTTGTCCCGCAAATCTTCCAGATGATCCTGGATCAATGTTCGGACGCGCTTTAGATTTGGAATCTCGTGTAGCTTATTCAGCTGCAATAAAAGGCATTCTTTGAGATCGCGAGCAGCGACACCAGGCGGATCAAAAGTCTGGACGGTTGCCAGCGCATCCTCCGCCAATTCGATTTTTTCCGGATTTGGGCCGCCCGGAATCAGGTCCATCAATCCAACTCGCAAATAGCCGCCGTCCTCCGCCGTTAGCGACGAAATAATTCGTTCGCACATCTTTTGCAGCTCGGGATCGAGATCAAGTTCATGAAGTTGATTGACGAGGTGATCCTGCAGTGTATCGCTTCGATTAACAACGTTGGCCATCAAATCATGTTGCCAGTCGCCACTTTCCATGATTCGATTCGCCGAAGGCCGCGGTCCATCGAAATGCTCGGGATGATCGATGTTGAGATTCAGCAAACGCTCGAAATCATCCGCGTTGTGTTCGGCATCGATGACGAGTTCTTTTTGCTCCACATCAGTTTCCGACTCCGGCTTGTTGATGTCTGTCTGGGATTCGGATGGCGGTTCAAATTCTTTTTCCGTCGTCGTTCGTTCCAGAACCGGGTTTTCACTCAGTTCCTGATCTATTCGCTCTTCCAAGGCCACCAATGGCATTTGCAGAATCTCCATTGACTGGATCATCCGCGGAGCCAGTGTTTGGGTTTGTTTCTGCGCGAGTTGTTGGCCGAATGAAATCTTCATGTCAGTTGTTTTGATTTATCCAATTCGTCAAAACAAAAATCAGGTTAACTTAATATTGTAGTTTTTTAATATTGGTTAAGTTAGTGTCTAAAACCAATAAAGGCAAAAGCTGTACCTAAACTTAGGTTTTTTTTGACTGGTTAGAACAACAATTTCAGCTGTCAGTGAACTTTAATGCTTGACAAACTGTAATATGTGGCTCGAGACAGACAAATGAGATCCTATTCAAACTTCCCTTGCCTTCGATCGGAGTCCTAAAACGGTTGCCGGCCAGACATCGCGTCGGCCAATATCTCCTTGTTGGTAAACTCGAGGACGCTTCCCGTCGTAATACCACGCGCGAGTTTCGTCAACTTGACGTCGTATTCCGACAGCTGGTTTGAAATATAAAGTGCCGTTCCGTCGCCTTCCACCGTCGGATTAGTCGCCATAATAACTTCGCTAAACTGCCCCGTACTTATACGTTCGACGAGTTTGTCGATCGTCAATTGATCAGGGCCAATGTTCTCAAGCGGAGCAATTCGGCCAAGCAACACGTGGTAAAGACCCCGATAGGTTCCTGATTGTTCGATCGCCATCAAATCACGAGGCTGTTGAACAACGCAAATTACGTCTTGTAGGCGAGACGAATCCAGGCAAATTGAACATTTTTCGCCTTCGGCCAGGTTGTAACATTCGGAACAGTAACGGACGTTTTCACGCACATTACGAATCGAGTCAGCAAGGGAAAATGCTTCCGATTCGGGGACCCGCAAAATGTGGTAAGCCAACCGCTCAGCCGACTTGCGGCCAATTCCTGGCAGCCGCGATAGCTGCTCAATCATATTCGTTACGGAATCGGCTAACTGGGACATATCAACAACTACTGCTCGGTGTCCAAACTGGGCGTCGTGTCAGTATCGGTCTCCGATGGTGGTTCCGGAACATCTGAAAACAGTTTCAAAGCGTCATCAATGCCAGCCGGTAATGAAAAGCCTCCCGCAACCGATTGCATGGATTCGACATGCAGCTGTTTTGCCTTGGCGGACGCTTCATTGATCGCCGCTGGCAACAGGTCGGCAACCATTTCAACGTCGCCTTTTTCCTTAAGCATCGGGTCGATTTCGATTTTCAGAATGTGCCCCAGTCCATTCGCCAGGACCGAGACCATTCCTCCTCCCGCGGAACCGCTGACTCGCTTGGCTTTGAGCTCTTCGGTTACCTTTTCCATCTTGGGACCGATGTTCTGAGCTTCTTTCAATAGTGAAGCGATGTTTCCAATACCCTTAAACACGTTTTTCTCCATTTCGATAAAAAATATTGTCGGTACCCGGACTTGTTGGTAACTATTTGGGATTTCGAAAGTCAATGATCTCCGCGTCGAACACCTCCATCGCCTTTTTGACCAATGGTTGATCGTGGAGTTGTCGCATCTGCTGCCGCCGACTCATTTTCGGCTGCGGTGGGACTTGTTGTTTTGTTTTTGTTGTCGAGACCAAAAAATCCACTCGCAATTGTTGCCCTGCAATCCGGGTAAGGGCCGACTCAAGCATCGTTTTCCGATCGGGCCGGTTACACATATCTCTGTTATAGGAATCCTGCAAAGTCACGACCAGCTTGTTTGTGTCACATAATTCGAGTTTCTCGTAATCGCGAGCCATGTCGGCTGTCATGTCCCCCAGCTCGGTGAGGGCCTTTTCCCAAATTGTTTTAACTTCCGCCTGATCAAGTGGAATGCCAGGCAGCGGCTCCGGACTGTTGGGTGCATCGACTGGGACAGGTAAAGGACTCGATTCGCCCGGATCCGAGACAGCTGCGTCAACTGGCTTTGCCGGATTCGGTTCGGGAACTTGTGCGGACGCCGAGTTGGAACTCACGCGATAGGGTTTGGAATCCTGGGTTGCTTTCGATTCAACTGCTTCGTTTTTTTTTGAACCCGATTTCGCCGACGCTGCTCTTGGCGATGCTGCTAATTTGGCTCCCGAACTCAGAACGGATACGAGCTCAGATATCGATTCCATTTTTTCCAAGTTGCAGATTCGCACGATCGCCATTTCAAGCAGCGTTCTTGCGTGCACGCTGAACTGCATTCTTACGACAGCGCCGTCAATAATCTGCACGATCGTCAAAATGGTCTCCAAACCGAGTTTATCGCCAAGTTTTTTGAGCATGTCCATATCGGCAGCGGTACAACTCAGTAACGTTTCCTCGTCGCAACCCACTCTGACTGCCATCATGTCGCGATAGAATCCGAGCAATTGCTGAGCGAGTTGCCCTGCATCAACGCCATCGGTCGCCGCATTATTAACCAACCCAAGACTTGCGGCCGCATCACATTCGGTCATCGCTTCAGCCAATTCAACGATTCGGCTAATGTCTGCGGTCCCCAAAAGCTGGTTAACTTCTTCGACCGAGATTTCTTTTCCACAGAACGAAAACAGCTGTTCAAGCAGCGACTGACTGTCGCGCATCGAACCGTTGGCTCGACGAGCAAGTAAGGCAAGTGCGGCATCGTCCGCGTGCACCCCTTCATTCTCGGCAATTTCTCTAAGACGCTGTGAAATCTCGTCAGTTTGAACCGGAGAAAAATCGAATCGTTGACAACGCGAAAGAACCGTGATGGGGATCTTCTGTGGATCGGTTGTGCAAAAAATGAACTTCACATGTCCCGGTGGCTCTTCCAGTGTTTTGAGCAGAGCATTGAAT
This sequence comes from uncultured Pirellulaceae bacterium, assembly GCA_947259675.1. GTDB lineage: Bacteria > Planctomycetota > Planctomycetia > Pirellulales > Pirellulaceae > Mariniblastus. The sequence continues at coordinate 672 of CAMYNE010000157.1, read as the reverse complement.
GCTTGCGGCGTCAGCATATGAACTTCGTCGATGATATAGATTTTGAACCGCGATCGGCTCGGGCGCACGCCGGCGTTGGACCTCAGTTGTCGAATCTCATCGATCCCGCGGTTACTTGCTCCGTCGATCTCGAGAACGTCAACGTCTTCACCCAGCGAAACCGCCTCACAAATATCACATTCATTACACGGTTCGACGGTAGGGCCTTTTTCACAGTTCAAGCACTTCGCGAAAATTCTGGCCGACGAGGTCTTTCCAACGCCCCGAGCACCCGTGAACAAATAAGCGTGTCCGACTCGATTCTGCTTGATTGCATTTGAAAGCGCCGTCGAGATATGCGTCTGTCCGACCAGATCGGAAAACACCTGGGGGCGATAACGACGGGCAACGACCGTGTATTGGTGATTTGGTTCAGTATTCATCGGCGGATTCGGCATTTGTGAAAACCACATTCTAACCGATGTCGCCCCGCCAAGTCCAAGGGATAGGACTGGGAAGCTTTGGGTGTAAAGCGCGATACAGGTTAGTATTTCAGCGCCACAGAATGTCGGGTCTGCTACTCGCCGTTCTACGGGGCCGCAATTCAAACGAGTCAAGCCTGCTTGTGGTCGCCCACACTTGGCACCGAAGAAAACGCGTCCGGCCCGAAATAACGCAAACTCACTAAGGGCT
>CAMYNE010000156.1 GCA_947259675.1 uncultured Pirellulaceae bacterium | reverse complement strand
CCGGCCATTTGCGGTGACGTGGTCATCGTGGGATTTTCCTGTGGGGAAGGGCCTGGGCCGGCCGCACCGGGCGATATTCGCGCTTTTGACGTCCGCAGCGGCGAACAACTTTGGCGTTTTCACACGGTGCCTCGGGCTGGCGAATTTGGAAACGAGACCTGGGAAGGCAATTCCTGGCGTAACCGGGGCGGTGCAAATGCCTGGGGTGGAATCAGCGTCGACGAAAAACGCGGGATGGTTTTTGCAGGTTTAGGCAGCGCCGCCTTCGATTTTTATGGCGGCGATCGTGAAGGTCAAAACCTGTTTGCCAACTGCACGATTGCGCTGGATGCGAAAACCGGGAAACGAGTTTGGCATTTTCAAACTCTGCATCACGATTTGTGGGATCACGATCTGCCCGTCTATCCAAATCTTGTTTCGGTAATGCGAGACGGAAAAAAGATTGATGCGGCGGTTCAAGTCACAAAGACCGGTTACGTGTTTGTGTTTGATCGGGAAACGGGTCAGCCATTATTCGAAGTCAAAGAAGTCCCGGCGATCAAGTCCGACGTACCTGGGGAAAAGTCATGGCCAACGCAGCCGGTGCCGGTCAAACCGCCGCCGATTTCGAGACTCAAGTTCGACGAAGACGACGTAACGAATATTTCTGAGGCGGCCCGGAAGTATGTACTTGAAGAACTAAACAAGCTGCGGCCGGGAGGAGACTTCAACCCACCAAGCTTGCAAGGCACAATCGCAATGCCCGGATTTCATGGAGGGGCGACATGGGCGGGGGCATCGTTTGACCCGGACTCGGGTTGGCTGTACGTCAACTCAAACAACATTCCGAACATCATTACGCTGACACCTGGCGGCGATGATAAGCCTTTCCCCTATGACGTGAAGGGTTACGTGAAGTTTCGTGATCAAGACGGCTATCCCGCAATCAAGCCACCTTGGGGAATGCTTTCGGCGATCGACTTGAGCCGCGGTGAATTGGTTTGGCAGGTTCCCTTGGGCGAGTTCGCCGAATTGACCAAGCGGGGAATTCCGCCGACCGGAACGGAGAATTTTGGCGGAACGATCACGACGGCAGGGGGTCTGGTATTTATTGGGGCCAGCAAAGACGAAAAGTTTCGCGCGTTTGACAAACAGACTGGAAAAATTCTCTGGGAAACAAACCTTCCCGCAGGCGGATACGCCACGCCCGCGACTTACATGGCCGCTGGTCGACAGTACGTTGTCATCGCCGCTTGTGGGGGCGGGAAACCAGGTACAAAACCGGGCGACACGTTCATTGCGTTCGCTCTCCCCGAGTAAAGGCACAGAAAAACCGGTTACCTCGAAACACGCCATCACGGCATAGCCGCACCAAGGGATTGAAAGACTGGCCACAAAAATCCCAGCGCGGCAGAGCCGCAATCAGAGGCGTCAAAAAACACGAACAACAATCGCCCATGCGGCCGCCAAGATATCGACGCGAATGTTCTACAATCGAGCGGAAGCTGCTCGTGTTTTGCAGCAGTGGTTGGCGGCGAAGTAGGAGGTCAGAGTAGATAACCACGGAATACACCAAATACACGGAATCGAAAAACTTCTATTTTCCGTGTGTTCGGTGTATTCCGTGGTTCAATAACTTTGGCCGGTCAAGCCGATTTACGGTTACCGCTCGTCGTTATCTGGTCTTCTTTTCTTTTTGCGCTTTTCGTTTTTCCTTGGGGCTGCGCTGGGCTTTTTTCTGTTTTTCCCTTTTGCCTTTGTCTTTACTTCCCTTGTCGCCCATATCTGTTTCTCCGAAATTGAAAGGTTCGTTGATTGAAAGAGAAGCTCCGTTGTCGTTACGCCACCTGGACGTTTTCCGCGCACGGGCCTTTTTGTCCACGAGCTTCAGTGAATGTGACTCGTTGCCCTTCCTGGAGTTCGTCGTAGCTTACGCCTTCCAGACTTGAAGAGTGAAAGAATAGATCTTTGTCGCTCCCAACGTCAATAAATCCGAAGCCTTTGTCTGTAAGTCGTTTGATAGTACCTTCAGCCATTGTTCAATTCCTAATAAGTGTTCTGCAGCGTTTGCGTGATACGGTGTGTACAAGCTTCGCGACTGCAGCAATATCCTATCATCAATGTCCAGCCGATGATGCGCCACGCAATAAAGAATTCCGCGAGCACTCGAAATTTACAGACGAATTGCTAAATTGGTTGATCAGGACCAAACGTGTCAGCCCTGCGCTTTCAGCTATCGGCTCAAGAATCCTGGAGGGAAATTGTGGCCACGAAAGTATCGGAATTACTTGGAAAAATCCATCAACGTGACTGCATCAAGGGGCTTAAGCAAGTTCCAAATGGTGTGGTTGACTTGGCGTTCGCTGACCCGCCATTCAATATCGGTTTTGAATACGACGAATATGATGACCGACTGGGAGATGACCAATACGTAGCCTGGTCTCATGACTGGATGACGGAAATTCATCGCGTCCTCAAAGACACCGGCACGTTTTGGCTGGCAATCGGCGATGAGTATGCAGCAGAATTGAAAATTGAAGCTCAGAAAGTGGGCTTTCATTGCAGAAGCTGGGTCATCTGGTATTACACATTTGGTGTCAACTGCAAGAAGAAGTTTACTCGCTCACATGCCCATCTTTTTCATTTCGTCAAAGACGAAAAAGAATTCGTCTTCAACCACGACGATATGGATCTGCGCGTGCCGTCTGCACGGCGACTCATTTACAACGATGCCCGTGCGAATCCAGACGGACGTATGCCAGACGACACCTGGATTTTGCGTCCTCAGGAACTGGTGAACGGTTTCAATCCTGATGAAGACACCTGGTACTTTCCACGTGTTGCCGGCACGTTCAAAGAGCGCGCAGGATTTCATGGCTGTCAGATGCCAGAGCAGTTACTTGGCAGAATTATTCGCTCATGTTCAAACGCAAACGATATTGTGATTGACCCTTTTTCGGGGAGCTCGACGACCTTGGCTGTTGCCAAAAAAATGGGGCGAAAATACTTTGGTTATGAGCTCTCAAAGGAATATGTCCGGCTGGGCACCAAACGACTTGATGGAATTTCGGTTGGGGACAAGCTGGATGGAGCAGACGAACCAAGCATGAATGGCCTGGCGGCTAAGGAGGACCGAAAAAACAAATCCTCAAAGATGGAACAGCTGAATCTGTTTCCAGCCGAAGGCGAAATCCATTCCGAGCTCGTTTCTGAAATGACAGGCATCATCGAAGCGTTTTCCAATTCCAATCGGGGTTATTCAGTTGATCGTCTGGTTGCCGATCCGGTTTTGAATGAAGACTTTCAATTGGCATGTGAGCGGTTGTCGATTCCCGGAACCAGTGCAGAACGAAACCGGTTTTTGTTTCGTATCCGAAAAGCCGGGAAGCTAAAGTCGTTTGGCGTGAACACGTCAACCTCCACGAAAATGGACTGGAAACAGATTGGTTCATTCGTCTATGCCAGCGAGATTGCCTGGCGAAAAATCAGCAACATCTATTGCATGAGTCTGGATGAAATTTTTTGTGATCCTAGAATCGCAGTTCAGTTCGATCAGATCGCCGGTGATTTCGCCCCCGGTTACCAGCCGCTTGACTATCGATGGGCGGCGATCAAGCTACGCAAAGAAGGCAGCAGCGCTAGACACCGGGCAACCCTGCGGACTCCGAAACAGCTTGGCATTGCTGACCTTAACAAGAGCGGTTTAAAGCGAAACCAAGGTAGCTTTGTTTCCGAATTGGATTTTGAGTCGATTGCATCGGGGCCCGGCGTTTACATTATCCGGGAACTCGATGGTACTCCCTTGTATGCGGGCGAAACTAATCAGTTGGCCTCACGTCTGACTATGACCTTTGATCCCACCGGACCTCGAGCACTTTGGTTTCGACAATCTGCAGACCTTGAAGTTTTCTTGCTCCCCGTTTCGTCCGTCACGGATCTGCGCTTTGCCCGCCAAAGTATTTTGCTTAAATGGCACAAACCCGAATGGAATTCCGTTAAAGAGCTTGCTGCATGAGAGAACCCCTAGCCTGGCATTTCGCAATGTTAACGGAGATCAGGAAAACTGCTTCGGTCTACCAGACAATGAAACTTGAAGGCCATGTTTAGCAAGCTCGCTGATCGCAGTAGTCCAATTGAACGAGGCAGAAAAATGAACCAGCCGAATTCCGATCAAACCAACGTGTCCCGGCGATCTTTTTTGGCCACCACCGGAATCGGTGTCGCTGCAACCGCGCTGCAGGGCAAAGGGCAAGCTCAGGAACAGGACATACGCGGATTTGATGAAACCGACCCGGGTGCTTTGCAAGATCGAACATGGAAGCCAATTTCCGATCGTAAAATCAAAATTGGTATCGTCGGATATGGGGTTTGCAAATTCGGAGCCAAATTCGGGTTCCAAAACCACCCCAACGTTGAGGTTGTCGCGGTAAGCGATCTTTTCCCAGACCGCTGTCGAGAACTTGCCAGGGCCTGCAAATGCGAAACGACTTATCCTTCTCTAGAAGAATTGATCAAAGATGAATCGATCGAAGCCGTCTTTGTTGCGACGGATGCCCCCAGTCACACCGATCATGCAATTGCCTGCCTGACTCACGGCAAGCACGTCGCTTGTGCTGTGCCTGCCGTATGGGGTTCAATCGAGCAGGCCGAAAAGTTGTACGAGACAGTCAAGACGACCGGTCTTAATTACATGATGTTCGAAACATCCGCCTTCCGCCCAGACTGCTTCGCGATGCGGCAAGCTTATCAGGCAGGTGCTTTTGGAAAGCTGATCTATTCCGAAGGGCAGTATTATCACTACTTTGAAAAACCGCTTGGCAGCTACAAAAACTGGCGGCTCGGTTTACCACCGATGTGGTATCCGACTCATTCGACGGCCTACTACGTTGCGGTGACGGGCAAGACTTTTACGGAAGTTTCCTGTCAGGGTTTCAAGGGCAACATTCCACAATATCAGGCCGACGCCAATCCTTATACAAACCCCTTCGACAGCGAGATCGCTTTATTTCGTACAAGCGAAGGCGGTGCCTCACGGATGAGCGTTTGCTGGGGCACGCGTGGTTCGCATGGTGAATTCGGGCACGTCCGCGGTGAACTTGGGAAAATGGAGAACACTCAATTCGAGCCGGCCAATCATTTAGAGAAATTGTCCGTGAATATTTCTAAACCGCCTTTGCCGCCGGGAATGCCAGCCGGTGGACACGGCGGTTCGCATGGATATTTGACCGCAGAGTTTGTGAGCGCGCTATTGGAAAAGCGAGATCCATTGATCAACATCGCGTGGTCACTCAATATGACTGTCCCTGGCATAGTCGCCCACCAATCGGCTCTCAAGCATGGCGAGTTGTTGAAAGTTCCGCAGTTCGACTAGCCAACCTAATCCAACGCGTGAATTTCATTGGGCACGCAGGACGTCTGATTTGATCGAATAGAGATGAACGACGACAATTTATTTCGCTGGGTTTTAATCGCTGGATTTTTATTGTTGTTTCCGATTGGACTCTATTTTCGAATTCGTTCTCAACGAACGCGAGAAAAACTGGACCGTCGACAGGAAGGTCTGTTTGTCTTGTTCACCTTGCGGCCAATGGCACTGGCGATGCAAATCGCAGTGGTGATCTTCATGATCAATCCGTCCTGGATGGCCTGGTCGGCGATCCAATTACCCGTTGAAATGCGCTGGTTTGGGGCAGTCGTAGGGTTATTTGGAATCGGTTTATTGGTTTGGACGTTTCAAGCGCTGGGCACCAATTTGACCGATACCGTGGTGACACGCCGCGAACATACATTGGTTACCGGTGGCCCCTACGGTTATGTACGGCATCCGTTTTACATCTGCGGGCTGTTGATGGTCATTTCCGTTGCGCTGATTACGGCGAACTGGTTCATCTCCCTTTGTGGAGTCACGGCCATTCTGTTGCTTGTGCTGCGAACCAGGACCGAAGAAGACAAGCTGATCGAGCGTTTTGGTGA
>CAMYNE010000155.1 GCA_947259675.1 uncultured Pirellulaceae bacterium | reverse complement strand
GACTGCCTCGCGTTTGGCCGCGGTATTATTTTCTCGCATTCGTAATCCTTTCGTTTTTATTAGCCGCCTTCTTTACCCTGCACGAAGAAGAGAACGTGGATTCAGATATTGATACGATTAAATCAGATATTATCGAGTTAAAAGAAACTCTTGATGAGTTAGAAAAAGGGACTAAATGAAACGGCCTTAGTCCAGAAATCTTCGAACAAGTTGCGCCGTTGCTTCCGCCATCGACTTTGAATTGCGATGCGCGTGAACAAATTGCTGGCCGGAATTGCCAAGCTGAGTAGACCGCTGCGGATCCTCAAGCAGACTCTGGAGTTGGCCAGTGTAGTGGGCAAGATTCCCGTGCTCGAACAAAAGACCACCATTTGTTTGCTCGACCAGTTCCGGAAAACAGGCGCGATCTGGCTGAACGACGGGAACTCCGGCTGCCATCGCTTCCAAAGCATAAAGTCCTTTGGGTTCAAGAAACTCCGTCGGCACCGACAGCAAATCGATCGATCCTAACATCGCCAATTTCTGTTCTCGATTGACGACGCCCAGGTATTCATAATCCTGCTGTAAACCAGCGTCATCCAAGAGTTCAAATTGCGCGGCAGCGTAGTCGCGGTTTTCGGGCCCCAGCCATCCGGCGATTTTGAGTTTGACGTTTTTGTTTTGCGGTTTCATTTTGAGTTCGATAAACGCTTCGACAAGATGATGCAGACCTTTTTGAGGTGCTAATTTAGCCAAATACCCGATGGTACGCATTTCGTCTTCTTCACTTGAATCCGATTTCGTCACAAAGGCTTCGAAATCTGTGACGTCGATTCCAAGCGGTGTCACATGGACTTTTTCGCGGTCAATTTCAAAATACTCGCACATATAATCGCGAAAGAAGTGACTATGAACAATAAATCCGTCGACCAGTTTCGCAATGTTGTTGATTTGGGCAATGCACTTCGACTTGAATCGTTCATCCAGGCTGTCCAGGAAAACATCGTCGCCTTGAAGCGTGACAAGGATCGGAATATCGACCGATTGCTTTATTTTAGAAATGCAGCCGCCAATTAAGATGTTGGAGAAAATCAAAATGTCGGGTTTTTCTTTCGCCAGCCAATGGCAAAGTCGTTTTACTTCTTTCCGCTGATTGCCCTGCATGCCTTTCAACATGGACAACGCGAGTTGTCCAAGCAGCTTGGGATCGGTGTCCATGGCGTTCGCCGTCACCCGACGAATCAACTTGGGGTTATCCAGAAACCGGTCCAGCGCCGCAGGCAAAAACCTCAACACCGGCATTTTCTGTTGCAGATAAACATTGATCCCACCAAAGAAAACATGATCAACGCTGACGTTCGTTTCATCCGTTCGAATCGGTGTGTAGGTTGGCACCAACTGGATGTTCCAACCCTCGGTTGCGAGCGCTTTAGCAAGCGTGTTGTCGTGCATGCAGCTGCCGCAAAACATCCCTGCCGCACCGGCAGTCAAGTAGATGATCTTGGGTGAACCCGATGTGGACATGAAACTTCAAACGTAACGCGATTGGTTTACTTGTTCTGAATTCTCACGAATCCAGCTACGAGCCCAAATTCTTACGAATCCGGCTATGGCTCCCAAATCCGCTCGCTTCCTGCTAGGCAACGAGACTCGCATCAAATTTTGCTTTGCATTGTTCGACGATTTTCTGGCAAACCGAGTCAGCCTGTTCCCCAGTCAAGGTCGCATCCGACGAACGCAAGGTCACCGACAAAAGCAACCGCTTCTTGTCGGGGCCATCTTTCTGTTCATCACGAAACGTCTCGCGGTATTCAATCGATTCCAGAATATCGCCGCCAACTTCGGTGACCGTAGATCGCAAGTCCGCCCAGTGAACGGAATTACTGACGATGAAGTTGAAGTCTCTTGAAATAGCCGGGAACAGACTTTGGTTTTCGTGTTGAGGCACGAGTACACACAGTTTTTCAAGCACGCTCATGTTCAATTCGGCAACGGTCGCATTGTACCGAAGCCCAAAATGTTTTCTGCCCGATTTCGATACCTCGCCTATCCAGCCCAACGTCTGGTCGGCAATCAATAGCTCTGCGGATCTATTGACGTCCAATAGATCAAGGTCGCAAGCCCTTGCTTCCACCGAGACTTTCGGGTTTAAGTAAGCCACAAGTGTCTCCACCACGCCTTTGACTTCAAAGAAGTCTCGCCCACTTACCAGCGCGGCCAAGGTCGGCTGATCCGGCAGCTCTTTGCCGTTTCGGGTCAGATAAACTTTCGCGATTTCGAACAACTCGATTTCCGTGTTGGAGCGGTATTCGTTGATGCGTCTAGCCTCCAGCAAACTCGGCACGAGACTGCGACGCAGAAGATCAACCGCACCAATGTTCTGGGAGGCTTTTTCCAAAACACCCAGCATCGGTTGACTGCTGGCCAGCGGTTCGGTTTGGCTCCAGGGGCTGAATGGCTCCGACCATGGTTCCGGAACAAGGCTGGGTGTCATCGCCTCGTCGAATCCATTTGCAGTCAAAACCGTTCGCACCGAATTCAGGACTCGATCACTCGGCAGGCGGAAGGAAGCAGCCATTGGCACATTGGCGTTTTCCGGAACTCTTTCAAACCCGTAAATTCGCCCCACTTCTTCGACGAGGTCGACTTCTCGGGTCAAGTCTTTTCGCCAACTCGGCGGCACGGCAGTCACGGCAGAACCGTCCTGGCTTTCAATCTTTAAACCAAGAGCCTCGAGTGTTTTGGGAACGAAGTCTGCCGGGATGTCGATTCCAAGCACCCGTTTCAACTGTGGCAGCCTCAAAACAATGGGCTCATTTTCAACCGGGCGAGTTCCCACATCGATGAAGCCGTCCAGCAATTCGCCGCCCCCATTCTCGAGAATCAACTGACAGCATCGTCGACTTGCCCAATCGAGTTGAGCCGAATCTACGTTTCGTTCAAATCGAAACGATGAAGGACTGTGCAAATTCAACATGCGTGCCGTGTTGCGGACCGAAAGTTGATGGAAATAGGCAGCCTCGACCAATACGTCGGTCGTTGCTGGACTGACTTCGGAGTCGGCTCCTCCCATTACACCACCAATCGCGACCGCGTCGGTTTCATCGGCGATCAAACACATGTTGGGTTGCAAATGATACGTCTTGTGATCAATTGCCACGAAGGATTCGCCCGCGAATGGCCTGCGGACGACGATCTTTCCGCTCTTGATTTTAGCAAAATCAAAAGCGTGCAGCGGCTGGCCGCATTCGAACATCACGTAATTCGAAATATCGACGACATTGTTAACGATCCCGATTCCAAGCGTTTCCAGTCGATCCTGCAACCAATCGGGACTTGGACCGATCTTGACACCTTTCAGCAGTCGAGCGGTGTAGCGGTAACAAAGTTCCGGGCATTCGATCTGTACGCTGCAATGGTCTTTGATGTTTTCGCGACCCATAGCTGGGTCTGGATCGGGAATATTCAACGGCAAATCAAACAGAACGGCGATCTCGCGGGCAACTCCCAAATGACCCAGGCAATCAGCTCGATTGCTAGTCACTTCCAGATCGATGGCGCGATCGCCATCCACCTTTTCTGTGCCTTCATGGTTCAGACCGGACATGGTTAACCGATCCGTTAATTCGTCATGGCTCATTTTCAAGTCAACGTATTGTTCAAGCCATTTCCAGGAAACGATCATAGTTTTTCTTCGTGAATATTTGTGAAATTGTTGGCCGACGGCTTTAGAACTGCCTGAGGAATCGAACGTCATTCGTAAATAGATATCGGATGTCGGTAATCTGATGACGAATCATGCAAAGGCGTTCGACACCAAGGCCGAAGGCGAACCCGCTGACCTGTTCAGGATCATAGCCGACAGCGGTCAGCACATTTGGATCCACGATTCCAGCCCCGCCAAATTCGACCCATTTCCCGTTCCAGAAATAATCGGCTTCAACGCTGGGTTCGGTGAATGGAAAGAAAGAGGGTCGAATGCGAATCGGAACTTCGTTACCGAGATAACTGGTCGCGAATAGTTTTAACACAGTTTTGAGGTCGGCCAGTGTCACTAACTCGTCGATCATCAAGCCTTCCATTTGGTGAAACATCGGGTAGTGAGTCGAGTCGGCAGTGTCCGGTCGATAAACGCGACCCAATGAAATGATTCGAATGGGTGGTTTGGTGGTTTCCATAACACGGATCTGAACCGTACTGGTCTGAGTGCGCATCAGCAAATCGTTGTCACCGAGAACGTGCTTTTCCCGAGAACCGGCAAGCGACAGATAAAAATTATCAAGCGGATCACGTGCCGGGTGTGAATCAGAAATGTTGAGGGCTTTGAAGTTATGCCAGTCATCTTCAATCTCCGGGCCATCTGCAGGGGTGAAGCCAAGCCGTCCCATGATGTCTTTTAGTTCTTCGATGGTCTGGGTAATTGGATGCAGTTTGCCAATTTTTTGCTGCGACCCGGGGAGCGTCGGATCGAACTTTGAATCGCGAACTTTTTCGTTACCGCCGGCGCTGATCCGCTCGACGGAGTCGTTGAGAGCCTTTTCGATTGACTTCTTGACTTCGTTCAATTTCATCCCGGCCGCCTTTTTGTCCGGACCGTCAATTGAACCCAGTTTTTTTTGAACCGTTTTGAACTTGCCTTTTTTGGCGCCCACGAATTCGATCCGGGCTGCTTCAAGCTGTTCACTGTCGGCGACAGCACCAAACTCCTCGATGGCAGATTGAGCCAGCTCTTCGAGCTCTTTGATGAAATCTTCTAATGGAATCGTTGCAGCAGGAGACATCTTCTTTCCTGATGTGATGGTACAAAAAAAGGAAGACAACCTTGGATGTCTCCCCGTATCATATCAACTTTAATTCGAAAACGGTTCAGGCGGCCAACGCTTGTTTCGCGGTCTCTACAATGGCATCAAAACCTTCCGGATCACAAATTGCGATTTCAGAAAGTGATTTTCGATCCAGCTCAACCTCGGCCTTGGTCAAGCCGTGCATGAATTGACTGTAGCTGATTCCGCGGCTGCTGCAGGCTGCACTGATGCGAGTGATCCAAAGTCGTCGAAATTCGCGTTTGCGAACTTTACGATCGCGATAGGCATAAACGCCACTCCGAACCAGAGTCTCTTTAACAGTCCGCAAGAGGTTGCCGCGTCCGCCGCGATTTCCTTTTGCCCTTTTGAATAGCCGTTTCTTCGCTTGATTGCGCGCGGCGCCTTTTGAGGTACGCATTGAATTCTTTCTTTCTCTCCGGACCGGCCTCGACCTGATGTAGCCGAAGTTGTTTGCCGAATGCGGAGGTTTCGAACTAATCGTCTCAGCCGAGATAGATTAGTAACTGTATTTGCCCAAAGAGCGTTGAATTGTCTTTACCATCGTTTCTTCCAGTGCCGTTGTGCCACGAAGATTTCGTTTGCGCTTTGAGCTGACGCGGACGTTTCGGTGAGACGTCCCTGCAGAACGATGCATTGGTTTCCCTTTGGCGCTCAAACGAAATCGTTTTTTGACACCCTTGTGGGTTTTCATTTTGTTAGACATTGAACTAAAACGTCCCCAGTCGGAACTCGTACCCTGAAAGAATTGAATCGGGGATTTTACGATCATTTCCAACGGGTTTAAAGGGGATTTTTTAAGAAAACGGCATTTCTGTAACAGGTTGGAGCAGAATCGAGGGCGCAGGTTCGGTTAATTCAGTGTTAAGGTAAAGTTCGGTAAGCTGACTTAGTCCTTTGGGCCAGATATGGAATGGCCCTCGGATGAAAGAGATCTCCCAATGGCCTTGAATCCCGTTTTCCGTTACCTGACCTGCATAAATGACATGATGTTTACCAATGTATTTTTTTACCCATTGGCAAATGCCTGAATCCAGATCGTAGTTACCGGAAGCTACCCAAGGTCCAACGTAGTCTGTGCCTTCACCTTGGATCTGGCCGTTTGCAAAAGACAAGTAAAGGTGCATCCAGCCCCGTTTTTCCTGGTGTCTTTCAAGA
>CAMYNE010000154.1 GCA_947259675.1 uncultured Pirellulaceae bacterium | reverse complement strand
CCAGGTACTCAAACCCGGAGGTGTGATGGGTTTGTTGACGTCCAATCGTTTCTTGACGACCAAAACGGGAGCCGCGATGCGCCGTCTGCTCCGCGAACATTTTTCGCTCAAGGCGATTTTTGATTTGGGCGACACCCGGCTTTTTGAAGCTGCCGTTCTACCGGCGGTCCTGATTGCAATCAAAAAGCCTTGCCAGGAAAATAGTCCTTGCGAATTTACTAGGGTCTATCTCGAATCGGCATCTGCATCGGCAACGTTTCCCGGTGATGATGCCGCCGCGATTCTTGAAGCGGTTTCGGACGGCAAATCCGAGTTGGTCGAGACTTGCCGGGGCCGGTTTAAGATCGAACGAGGACGTTTGCCGACGAGCAATGACAAAAACACCTGGTCGTTAGTGAACGAAGATAGTCAATCATGGCTCGCAAAAATCCGCTCCAAACAGAGCCACAGCTTTGGTGAACTGGCAGAGATCAAGGTCGGCATCAAGACGACGGCCGATGGGGTCTTTATTCGTGACAACTGGAATGCGATTTCCAGCGAACAACGGCCAGAGACACAACTCATTCGCCCCTTGATTACACATCACGCTGCTGCCCGCTGGTCGATTGAGCGGACGACGAAGTCGGTGCTTTACCCCTACGATCTAACAAAAGCCAAACGAACAGTTGTTAACGCTGAAGAGTATCCGAAATCGTTTCGCTATCTTGAGTCGTATCGTGAAAGGCTTGAGTCAAGGAAATACGTGACCGATTCAGGTCGATCGTGGTATGAAATTTGGGTGCCGCACCAACCGATCGACTGGGCTAGGCCCAAGATTGTCTGGCCTGATATTTCAAAGGAGCCTCGTTTTTTCCTCGATAACTCAGGTGCGATCGTGAATGGCGATTGCTATTGGATCAAATTGCGAAGCGGAGTTGATCTGGAATGGTTGTACTTGATGTTAGCCGTGGCCAATTCGAGCGTTGCCACAAAATTTTACGACACGGTTTTTCATAACAAGCTTTACGCGGGTCGGCGCCGATTTATGACGCAATATGTGAAAGAATTTCCGCTACCGGAGATCGATTCCCGGATCGGAAAACGAATCGTCTCGTTGGTCAAACAACAGGTTGAGCGACCGATCGCGTCTAGGGAGCAAGAAATCGAAAAGTTGGTCCTCGAAGCATTTGGTTTGTAACTTACGTAGCCGGAAGATCTCGCGCAAAGCCGCCAAGGCGTAAAGAAAAGAAGACGGATAATAACTAGGCACCAGGTCGAAACCTGAATAGCCCGGTGATCATGGACTTTTCAACAAGAGCATTTCAAAAACTGGTATTCAGCCTCTGCCATTCTGCAGGAGCTTGCGACTGAAGAATCTCTCCATGGTTCACGGAGATCCTTCACCTCGTGCCTCGGTTCAGGATGACACAAGCGCAAATCAATTTTGGAACTGCTCTCGCATTGGCGGCATTTGATCAGTGTAATCCGTGTAATCCGTGGTTAGTCAAATTAAAACTTAGCTTTAAAAGAGTTAGGATTATCGTGAATTCGACTTTGCGCCTTCGCGGCTTTGCGCGAGTTGATCGTCCTAAGCTTCTTTCTTGTCGACCATTACGCCAAACACGCCATAGGCCTGACTCAACAGGTCTTTGATCTGATCCGGCTTAACCCTTCTTCCAGGCCGATACAGGATGATCGCACCGGGCCGTGCTTCAACGGAAGTTCCATTTTGCGTTTCAAAGAACTCCAAAACTTCGGGGCTAAAGAATTCACGAATTTGTGGTTCATTTTCACCCTTGAGCACGAACATTCGCGAAAACTCAGGGTGTGATTCGAAATCGATGTCCTGGTAACCCAACGCACTCCCGATTTTGTCAAACATACTCTCCGCCCGCATCGTGAAAACGGGAACGCGAAGTTTATTGGATTGAAGCGATGCAACCGTTTGCGTGTGTGTCGCCTGGTGTTTGCCGCTGCCGGTCACGTATTTGTAGTCGAACAATGCGATCTGAACCTCGTCCGTCGAGCCACTGATCAGGTTCGTCATTTTTCGAGCGCGACCCAAGTTGAAGAGGCCAAATGAAGCGACCTGGCTGTGAATGGTTTGATCGCCTTCGGGAAGAAAAGCAAGGCCCATTTCTTCGGCGGCCGACTCAAGCGCTTCACGTCGCTTCTTTTCAAAATGTTTGGCGGCGAAAATGATTGAGACAATCAGTGCGGCCACGCCCACGAGAATGAGAATGGGAATCAAGACTTCCATGACCGCATCTTTCCAACGTTGAGGCTACTTCGATATCTGATAAAGTTCAGGATCCGGGGCTCGTGAACTTGTCCGGGGATCTTCCCAGTTGGATTCTTCGAAGTGTTCGGTATACACCCCGTAATCGTGAAACGCAATCTTTTTGGCAATCCGATAGGCCCAGCTTTTTTCGGGGACAGGCGTCATATCGGGTGCGTATTGGGACGGATGTGTTGTGGCCGCTCGTAGTTCTGCCAAAGCTGTTTTGCGGGCCGTTGCGTCTTTGGCATCATGACGATGGACAAGATCGTCAATTAAATCAGGCCGTTCAAGTGCGATGCAGCCCCGGGTATGTTGCGCGGCGGTACGCCGAAAATCTCTCAGGAATTCGGACTCATTGAACACTTGATCGAGCGGCCGTTCGTCGTGAATCGATTCTTTCGCGAACTGAATGATGGGGCAAGGTTCAATGTCTCCCCAAGGATTGATGTGATGGGTGAACCCGGTTGCCGCCGGGCAGAGTGCGTTTCCATCCGCGTCGTAATAGGCATCAATCATGATGATCGGCTTTTTACACCGCATCTCGACAACGAACTGACGCGCCTTTCGTTGCTGTGCAGGACTTAAGGCAAGAGCGGGAACCGATTCGGGGCCAACCGGCCGATAGATATGAAACCAGGTGTACATCACCCCCATTTCAATCAGGCGATCGACCCATTTTTCCTGAAGCAAATCATCAAAGTTCGTCTGGCACAGGCTCGTACAGACCCCCGTCATCACCTTGTTGTTCAAACAGTTTTGCAAGCCTTCCATCGTCGCCGAGAGAACACCTTTTTTCCCGCGCCGCTCGTCACTGATGATTTCAGTTCCTTCGACGCTCACAAGTGGTGTGACATTGCCACATTTGCGTAATCGTTTGGCAACTTCGTCGGTGATAAAGTGTCCGTTAGTAAAAACCTGAAAGTAGGCATCTGGATGAGCTTCCAAAACGTCGAACAGGCCTTTGTGCATAAAGGGTTCGCCCCCGAGCAGGCCAAAAAAGGAGTTGCCCATTTTCTTGGCCTGGTTGATCATTCGATTGAGTGCCTCCACATCAATCTTGTGTTGTTTGTGGGCAACATCCACCCAACAGCCTTGGCAACGCAAATTGCAGCTGTTGATAACTGAGATGTAAAGATAGGGTGGAAAAAACTGACCTTTGCGCAATCGTTTTTTATGCGCCTGGACCGAACGTAGGCCTTTGAATCCCATATTCCATATGAGTTTCCAAAGCAGTCGCTTGTCCGTTTCCAGCAACATTCGTTTTGTCAAACGTAGGTACATTGAGCTCCACCGTATTAAATTAGTTCCCTCTCCATTTTGGAGAAGGATAGGCTATAAACATGTTGACTTGCACTCCGAAAACAAATTGCAACGTGAATTAACCCAGCCCCATTATAACGGCCGAACCTGTAACTCGCACGAGGCAAAAGGACCAACATCATGCAGCCCAGACGATCAATTGCAAACTGGCGAACTGTAATCTATTCGACGCTCGGCTGGTTTGCGATTCCTATAGCGATGACTGATGCTCAGGGGGTACTTGATCAGAAAACCGTCCGGTTTGTCAGTGATGTCATCTGCCATAACGAGTTTAAGGTGCAAGGCGAATGGCAAACCAACCGGTGGAACAAATCGCCAACCATGTCGACATTTGGGCCGGACAGCCACCATCCGACCGTCATCGCCAATGTGGTGAAACAAATCAATGAATGCCTGCCAGACCAATATCAAATCGAGTTGTTGGAGCCCAATAATACGGATGCTCACATCAAGGTCTACTTTGTCGCATTATCGGAGTTTCCGACGGTCGCGAAGGAGCACGAAATCAGATACGTCGACGGCAATATGGGCTTTTTCGATGTGAGTTGGAACAACCGTTTCGAAATCCAAAAAGCCTCGATTCTGATTGCCCATGACAAGCTCAGAGGAAGAAGGCTGCGCCATTTTGTCCTGGAAGAAATTACGCAAAGCCTGGGTTTGTCTGGCGATTCAAAGCGATTTGAGGACAGCGTCTTTTATGAAGACCAATCCAAAGGAGAGTTTGGGACGACGTCCCGACTCAGTGAACTCGACAAGAAGACGATTCGATTCTTTTACACGCACGTTAAGCCTGGCTCTCACCCGATCGAAGTAGGAATTCAAATGGCCAGACACTGGTGATCATTCTCGTTGTTAACGGCAATGCCATTCATGTTTTGAGCGAGCGCAGCACGCGTCATTCTGAGAGAGCTTTAGCGACCGAAGAATCATTCGCAAAATCACGAGAGATCCTTCACCTCACTCCACTCAGTTCAGGATGACTGCAGCGCAGCCGTGCCCAGTTTGAATGGCATCAAGGGCTACGCTGCGCGACGAAGCGTCTGATGAATTGGCTCACCTTCCCAGTTTCGCTGTCGATTTTTCTGTGCCATTTTATCGGCAAAATGTTGATCGATATCGGCCAATCGCCCCGCACCAAATCGTTGCAACGCGTGTTGCAGATACCACGGTCGAAGTGGCGACCGGATGAGTTCGGCTGTGACCGTCATCAGTGTACGACCGAACGAATTATCCTTGGAATGGCGACGCACGGCCCTTTCTGCAGAGCGTCCGTGAGCAGTCAACGCTTCTCGCAGAATCGGTGTTGAACGATCAATGGAGACTTGGCATTCGGGTTCGAACTGGCAACGATAACCCAGCGTATGAAAAGCCAATGCCAATTCAAGGTCCAGGTAAACCGGGTCCAGAATTTCATCGCAGGACCCAACCTGGTCGAGTACCGACTTGCGATAAAACGCGGCCCATGAGGTGGGTCCGAGTGGCCCGATTTGTTTGAGCCGACGGGGCGAAGCGGGCGAGTTTATTGCCACCAATTGCCGGCAATAACCAAATTCCTTATTCACCCCGGCCGTCACAATCCGTGAAGGCTTCAGCGGCGAGGCGATGATTGGCGAAACCGAACCCACTCTGTCGGACTCGAAGCAGTCAAGGACCGGAAATTCCCAGCCTTCATCAAGTTCGATTCCAGGACGAATCAGCGCCACAAAATCTCCGTGGGCAATTTGCACACCAATATTGAACAGTCGGATCAACTGTGCCCGGCGCGCGGTCACGGCGAAGTCAACTTCGTGAAGTAACTGATGTGGATCATCATAAAGCCCATCATGGGCGACGATCACTTGAGCGTTTTCTGGACGATAACGCAGCACAGATGCAAGCGTGTCGTCAAAGAGCTGGGCATCGTCCAGGTAGGGAACGATGATCGAAAACTTAGGCATTAGCGTTGCCCGCAAATCGAACAGGGGATGCAAAACGACTTTTTGCTGCTGGAGAAGTAGATATGCTCTGCGAATTTTGAGACGTCACGAAATCGTGACTTACGGTGCCGGGCACCCATGTTGAGAGCATCCTTGCTAACTCACACGTGTCTTTTCGGTGTCCGCCACAAAGGCAATTGATTCAAATTATTCGAATACGGATTGTTCCGACTTTGCACCATTGTCGACTTAGGAAATCGGTAGAGTCGTCAACTCAACCGCGTTTGGTTTAAGTTGGGCGTCTTCTCGTCGGTTTCGCCCGGCACAGAGCGCCACGACCGCTATACGTCCGTGCGACACGCATAGAGCATTTTCAAAGCTATTGTTCAGTGGCTGGGGCATCCTGCCCCAGTACTGCGGCTGGAAGCGCTGGAAGCCACAGCCACGCTTGCGAATACCAATTCTGAAAGTGCTCTAGC
>CAMYNE010000153.1 GCA_947259675.1 uncultured Pirellulaceae bacterium | reverse complement strand
ACCTTGAGTTTTTTAAGTCAAAAGATCACACCGTTTGCGCGAGCGATGTCCTGGTGCCCAAGTGGGACAAGTCAGTTTTGTTTACTCCGGCCGGAATGAATCCGTTCAAAGATCATTTCCTGGGCAAAGTGGAGCTTGAGTTCACTCGGGCAACGAGTTGTCAAAAGTGTTTGAGAACGGGCGATATCGAAAACGTTGGCCGCACGGCGTATCATCACACGTTTTTTGAAATGCTGGGCAACTTCAGTTTCGGTGATTACTTCAAACGGGAAGCCATCATTTGGGCGTGGGAGTTTCTCACGGATAAAAAGTGGCTTGGAATTGAGCCCGACCGTTTGACCGCGACCGTCTATCTGGACGACGACGAGGCCGCTGACGTTTGGCACAAAGATGTTGGTTTAACACTGGATCGAATTACCCGCATGGGCGAGCACGACAACTTTTGGCCGGCCGGCGCTCCGACCGATGGACCCGATGGTGTCTGTGGCCCTTGCAGCGAGATCTTTTTTCATCCGGAGGACGGGCCAGAATGCGAGATCTGGAATCTCGTGTTTACGCAGTTCAATCGGGCTGGCGATCCACCAGACAACCTGTCGCCACTTCCCAGCAAGAACATCGACACAGGTATGGGACTGGAACGAATCGCGGCGACGCTTCAAGGCAAGAAAACCAACTTCCACATCGATACACTGCTTCCGATCTGTGAGGCTGCCGCCGAGGTTTGCGGTAAGAAATATGAAAAGGAAGAATATGTCATTCGTCGGCTGCTTCGTCGAGCTGTTCTTCAAGGACACGATATGGGAATCCGCGATCCGTTTTTGTTTAAGCTTGTTCCGGTCGTCGTAGCGCAGATGAGCAGGCCTTATCCTGATTTAACGGGGACTGCGGAACGAGTGGCTCAAGTAATCAAAAAGGAAGAAGACAGCTTTTTGTCAACGCTGGACGATGGGCTGAATCGAATCGAAAAGATCTTTGCACAAATGAAGTCAGATCATTCAACAGTCGTGGATGGGCGCGCCGCAGCAGAGCTTTATCAAACTTATGGAATCCCGGCTGAAATGTTTGAGTCAATCGCGCACGATCGCCAGTTTACTTTCGACTGGAATGGTTACCAGGACGCCATGATTGAGCATGGCGAAGTCAGCGGCAAAATTGCGGATACCGTAATGGGTGACCATGGACCCATCGACGAAATCAAACGCGAAGTCAAATCGACCGAGTTTTTAGGGTATGAATCTTCGGAGGAAACGGTCACGGTCGTTGGGTTGATTGACGGAGACGAACGAACCGAAACATTGAGCGTATCCGAGTTGCCTCAAATTGTTGTCCTTGATCGGACTCCATTTTATGCCGAATCGGGTGGCCAGGTTGGTGACACGGGGTTTATCAGGGCGTCCCAAGGCCGGTTCCAGGTTACTGACACCCAGAAAAATGGTGAAGTTTTCATGCATTTTGGAAAGATGCTGGAAGGAACTCTGGCCAAGGGAGATTCCGTTACGGCTTCGGTCGATCCACAGCGCAGAATCGCAATTCGCCGCGCCCATTCGGCAACTCATATTTTGCACCACGCCCTTCAGCAGAACCTTGGTTCGCATGCACAACAACGGGGTTCAAAAGTCACCGACGACTGGTTGCGCTTTGACTTTTCTAACATGGAACCCGTTGCACCGGAGCAACTGGCTAAAGTCGAACAACTGGCGAACAGCAAAGTTGATGAAGACTCAGAAATCACCGCCAAAATCATTCCCTTGGAGCAGGCAAAAAAAGAAGGGGCGATGATGCTGTTTGGCGAAAAGTATCCAGACCCCGTTCGAATGGTCTCAATTGGCGAGTTCAGCAAGGAACTTTGCGGCGGGATTCATCTTGAATCGACCGGTCAGATTGAAGCCTTCGAAATCCTTGGCGAAGAGAGTGTCTCGTCCGGCACCCGCCGCGTAATTGCCGTTACGGGGCAGAAGGCAAAAGAGAACCAGCAAAAAGTTCAACTTGCCGCAGACAAAATCGCCCGCGAGTTGGATGTGGCGATCA
Organism: uncultured Pirellulaceae bacterium; assembly: GCA_947259675.1. Lineage (GTDB taxonomy): Bacteria > Planctomycetota > Planctomycetia > Pirellulales > Pirellulaceae > Mariniblastus. The sequence goes on along the minus strand of CAMYNE010000153.1, from coordinate 4,708 downwards.
TCGATATTCCAGAAGGCGTCAAACGCCTCAACCAACAGGTCAAAGACCTGAAAAAGCAATTGTCTTCCGGCAAGAAAAGTAAGCTTTCAGAAGAGACTCCTTTGGCGACAAATGGTAAACGCAGTGCGGCGCCGAATTATTTCGAGGTTCGCAATATTCTCAAATCGACGGCGAATCAATTGAACGTTTCTTTGTTTGACGTCGCGGATCGCGTAAGTTCGATGTTGGCTGACGTTGAATCAATGGGTAAAAAGGTTAAGCAAATGAGCGACGCACCGAGTGTCAACGCCGAAGCCCTGATTGAAATGTGTGAAATGGTCGGTGATATTCGCGTCATCGTTCAAAGTCTGCCGGGAAGCAATTCCGGACTGATGCGGCAACTGATCGATCAAGTTCGCAAAAAGACGAATCCGGTGGCGGTTTTTCTTGCTGCCGCTCAAGGAGACGATAAAGTGATCCTGGTGGCTGGAATCAGCCGAGACCTCGTCGAAAAAGGCCTCAGTGCCGGGGATTGGGTCAAGCAAATTGCACCGCTGGTCGGTGGTGGCGGAGGCGGCAAACCGGACTTGGCCCAAGCTGGCGGCAAACAGCCAGAAAATATCAAACCGGCACTGGTCGAGGCCTTGGAGTTTATGAAATCCAACGTGGTTAGCTGATTTACTGTTGGCGACCAGAATCGAATCTCAGGATCTGAGATTTGAGAAGTAACCAGTTGAAACTCACTCGAAATGCCTTGAAAGCCTTAAATCCAAAGGCAAATTCGGCGATCGGTTGCCCATTACGTCAACCCAGGGACAGGAAATATCGAAAACGGTGGTTTTCACCAATCTAATGGTATAAACTTTCGATTTCCTAGCAACAAATGGCGGCTTTGTTTGGCAAACAATCCTTGTTAGCCAATTTTCTTGTGCGGCCAACAAATCAAGAACAAACAACTTCAACTTGGGGAGTCTTTTAGATGACAAAACGAATTGCTGTAGCGATCACTTTTTTGCTGGTCGCAGGTGTAACGAGTTGGTCGTTTGCCCAATCGTCGCCGTCAGATCTTGAGCGAGCGACTGTCGCATTCGACCTCCAGATGGGGAAAATGCGGAATGGCGAATTGATGAAAATGTTGGACGTCGAAAAAGAACTCGCTGCCGCCCAGGAATCAGGACAGCTTCCGGGAGAAATTGATCTGACAAAAGTCGAGAGAGTTTTTGGGGCTATGTCGTTACCGGATGATCTGGCGACCTTTCAGGAAATGAGTGTCCCGGGGGCGAAGGATTTTCCCTTTAACATGTTCGTGCGCGTTCAGTTCGGGGATAAAGAAACAACCGATGTCATGTTCAAGTCAATGGTGGAAAAGGCGGATGTGGTAGAACTTGAGGGACGTGAATTCTACGCTCCCAACGAAGAAGGCAGTCCGACGAATGTCGTTATGCATCGCGTAGACGATCAGACAATCGAAATGGGCACAAAAGGTTTTCTTCTTCAGGACAAACGCAAAGAACTCTTTTCCGAAGGACTGGCCACAGCCTGGGGCAAAGTACCCGACCATGCGTTTAGAATGGCGTTTGATATGAAAGGCGAGGCCGCATTGCTGGCGGAGGCCGTAGCGATAGGTAAAGCGACCGCTCCGGACGCGACGACACAAGCCTACTTGGACCTTGTCGACAACGCAACGGATTTGCGACTGAGCATCGATCTGGATTCGCCTAACCTGGTTGTGCTGGCTGCTACGGGTGTTGATGAAGAACAGGCAGAAAAATTGAGAAGCGGACTCGATTCCGTAATGGGCATTGCGAAATTCACTGGTCAACAGGCCCTTGGAGGGATTCCAGATCCGGCGGCTGCCGAAGTGGCCGGTGAGATTCTGGAGTCTCTGGCCGCAACCGCGGACGGAACGAACGTTCAAATTGCAATTCCCAAACCTGATGGTTTCAATGCAGCCATTAAGCAAATGGTGGACCAACTTAAACAGATGCAGGAAGGCCCTGGCAACGACGAATCAGGCGACTCAGACGGACTCGGTTCGGATGGTTAGCAACACGGTTGTGAATCAAAATAAAAAGGCAGGTCAAATGACCTGCCTTTTTTTGTGACTGGACGTAAGTGCCAGCAAGTTCTATCCAATGAAGTAACGCGAGATGACCAATGCAACCAAAAAGGCGATGATCAGAACGAAGCGAAACATCGACGCCACCGCCCAATCGTTGCAAATCCTCCGTGCTTCGGAGAGTTCTTTACGGCCAGATGTTATCAGGCTTGCCGACCAAAGTTCAGTGGGGTGACTTTTGCTTGACATTTCAATTCCAGGTAACTTCAAGGTGATTGTAAATCGCATCGATGCCATCGACATGCTTGAGTGCTTCTTGCACCATTTGCTTTTCAAAAAACGTATTAACCTTGCCTTCCAACACGACTTTACCTTCCTTCATCTTGAGAAGCATTTTCGTATGATCAAAATGAGGGTTGTGAACGACCGTGTTCTCGATTCGTTCCGCCAGCAGGTCAGACGCTGAAATATCCATCGTGTAGTGGCTAACCGTGGTTAAGGTAGGACTGTGTTTGGACGAAGGGTTCAATTAGTTGCATCAATAATGAAAAGCAACTAGTAAGATCATGAAAACATAGACGACGAATAAGGCGAGGAGCTATACAAAAACGATCGGTCAATCGGGATTTTGTGGCCGCGCACCAATTCTGACGGTTATCGCGATCGACGGGGCTTTACCTGACGAATGTTTGAATCTTCAACCCTAATCCCGATTAACGAAAACCATTCTTCTACCATGCGTACTTCAACGGTGCGAAAGCACCGTTTGATATGATCGGCACGCGTAAGCGTACAAGTGGATGGCAAACGTAATTTTTTTGTTCGTCTACTTTTATTGTTCCCCATATTTCCGGCCTTCAAGGTTTTTGAGGACCGAATTCAAGATCTGTTGTTCTTGCTCATTACTCGGATTGAGTGTACGAACCCACTCAAACGCCGGTTCAGAGTTTTTTTCCATGTCTTCCGAGAAGTTTGGCGATTCGTCCGTTGATTGGCAATTTGGCAGGGGGCCACCCACCACCAACTCCGTCGGATTTGGAGTGACCGGTAGGAAGAAGTTCGTCCAATTCCTGCTTTCTCACGGTGCGTAGCCAGCCACGAGAACTCCTGCCCGCGTCGTCCTGAAAATTTGGAAGTTTTTGGATCACAATCGTCATCACCTCTTGCACGAGGTCGGCTGCATCCTGGGGCTGCAACCGTGAATCAAATGGTTCAGATGATCACAGCCGCCAGGCAGACTGCTAACAGGACGAGGAAGAAATAGAGTTGTTGGTTGCGCCAGGCGTACTGCATTCGTTTTAGCAAATGGGGATTGTCTCGCACCAGAATGATTCGCTGCATTCTCTGTCGAAGACTTGGATGCATTAGCGTACTGCGATCAAGCTGTTCGGGAAAATGACTGGCAAATCGCAAAAGAGCATCAAGTAATTCATTTGCCCTTTGATTCAAAATGTTTGATTTCCGATCCTGACATTCCGCCGGATCTGAAACGGCGTAAAGGTCGGCTTCAAATTCCATTTTCTTTGATAACCACGAGAGCGAAGCAATCAGAAAGACAGCGTAAAATATCGAAATGATCAACCAGTCAGGTTGTCCCGTAATTCCAATCGTTGAAAGGGCTGAATTCAGTTTGTGGTTCACTGAAATGCCCGTCTGTTCCGCAACCGCCAGCACCAATAGAGGCAACAGAACAAAACCAATTCTGATCGGAAGGTGGCAAAGACGGATATGGCCGGCCTCGTGTCGGAGGATTGCGAACAGTTCGTGCTGTGGAAACCGGTTGAGCATTCCATCGGTCAATATTATCCTTCGAAACCAGGGCACAATTCCTGCTACGAGGGCGTTGGAAATCTGATCACCCGTATGCCAGACACGAACACCCGCGAGTCGCAAACGATTGTCTTTGCAAAACTTCTTAAGATCAGACGTTAGTTGTTCATCGTGAATTGGCTGAACATTCCAAAGCAGGCCGAGGATAAACGGGAACCCAACCAGAACTAACACCGTCGTTGCCAAATAGCCTGCGGCCGTTACGATTGGCGACGTTTCGTTCATCGCATTGACGTCCCGAAAAAGCACGAGAACAGTGAGTGGCAAAAGCGACATCAAAAAGTAAACTCGAAATCGAATTGCCACGAATGCAATTCGTTTGGGATCCAGAATCCGCCGTGATGGCGGCGAGTCGTTGTTGCATGGGCATCCGCCGGTGCCGCTGGGAGACCGCTGAACGTCGTAGAAAATCGCCCACGAAGCGACCAGCGACAAAACGATCGGAAGCAGAATCAGAACTTCATCAATTAACGGCCAATGATCCAGTCCCCAATTCGAGCGCACCACGGTGGGCCATTCGACTGCCCACACAATCATCAGGCTGGCTACGAGCCATACGGCCGAATGGCATGCGGATAGTCGTTTGAGGCTCATTTCCTGTTCTGTTGCAGGCAAATCCCAAAGCTGCATTCGTTTGTTCAAAACGAGTGTTTGAAAGACGGCTATCCCGGGTACGGACAACGAAACAAATAACATTGCCACGATTCGCGTCCACACGTCTTCCACGGCCGACTGCGAATCAAGTTCACAAACGACCAGACAAACAACAATGACCAGACCGACTAGTAGATTCATGGCTCGCTTCAAAACAAACGCTGGCAATGCGCGCAGGAACATATT
>CAMYNE010000152.1 GCA_947259675.1 uncultured Pirellulaceae bacterium | reverse complement strand
GCGCCACCAACACGATCAACTATTCGGATCAGTTGCCACTGGCCCAGGGAATCAAGTTTGATATCTAGAATTGCAAGGCTCGGGGCATCTAGTTTAACGAGTCCTTCGCTTAGTTCACAACATTGATCGGATTGCCGTTGAGAAACGCGGCGATATTTTTGGCAGTTGTTTGCATGAGGCGCCGACGAGCTTCGATTGCGGCCCAGGCAATATGGGGTGTGATCTGACAGTTCTTGGCCTTCAATAATGGATTGTCAGCAGCCATGGGCTCCACTGATACCACGTCAATACAGGCTCCGGCAATCTGATCGGAATTGAGCGAGTTTGCGAGATCTTGTTCGTTTATCAAGGCCCCTCGACTGGCGTTAATCAAAATCGAAGTCGTTTTCATTTTGGCCAACAGTTCCTGGTTGACGAAACCGATCGTCTCCGGTGTCAGCGGACAATGCAAACTTATGACGTCAGACTCGCGAAAAAGGGCATCGACATCAAGCCATTCGAAATCAGTATAAGTCAGCGGATTTTTTTGGGTACGTGAATTTGCGACAACTCTCATCCCGAACGCGTTGGCAAGATTGGCGGTCGCTCTCCCGATTCGGCCAAGTCCAACGATGCCCATCGTCTTTCCAGCGAGTTCAAATATGTTTGTATTCCAATAACTGAAATCCAGACATCGCGTCCAATCGCCAGCGCGAACGGACTGATCATGTTCTGAAATCCGGTGAATCAGACTCAACAACGCAGCAAACACATGTTGGGCAACAGCATTCGTGCTATAAACCGGAACGTTTGAGACGGGAATTCCTTTTTCTCGCGCCGCTTCAACGTCAATCACGTTGTACCCCGTTGCCATCACCGATATGAATTTCAGCCGTTGTAGACGCCTGATCAATTCTCTGTCGATGACAGCCTTATTGGCAATGATAATGTCAGCTTCTCGCGCACGCTCGAAAACCTGATCCGCCGGCGTACGGTCGTAGACAGTCAAGTCGCCAAGTTTTTCCACAGAAGTCCAGGGGTTGTCGCCCGGGTTCAATGTGTAGCCATCCAATACAACGATTTTCATGAAGGGTCACTCTCCGAATTCCGACCTCCCGGGGTCTATCGAAACACGACGCGGCAAGCGACGTAGGCGAGAAAGCATGTCCACAGGGAAAATAAAATCACGCTGAGCCAAAACGCCGATTTGCGTTTTGGGGGTTCACTGGGAACAAAGGCGGACTCTTGAGAGTCATTTACAGATTCGTCGGCCGGCTTCGCGGAGGCGGTTTTCGAATCGACAGGCGGTTTGGCACGCTGCCTTCTCTGTTTGCCGGCCAAAATCTCAATCCATTGAAAATCTGAGTTGGTGATGATCAGCGACGTTGCGCAATTGAGCTGCAACAGATCTCAAAATTATTGTTAAAGACTTCGTCGAAATCAAAAACGTTGTCAAAATGCGAACGCCGATCCTGACTGGATTTTTTCATGATTCCAATGCTGATCATGTTGTACACAATATCGCCGAAGCATTTGGTCTCATCGATTCCCCAACTGTATAAAACAACCTGGGCCATGTAGCCAAACTGATTCAACGCGTACTGGCGAATTGCCTCGCAAAGCTGTTGACCGGTCAAGTGTCGTTCAACCTGCGAATGTTGGATCTTGGACAATTGCAGTTCCGGGTCCTGACAGGTCCCAAGTTCCATCGAGTCCGAAGCAAAAGCCAGCGCTTCCTGAATGAAACGATACGCCTCGATCGGATATCTAGAATCTTGTTCAACCAATTCGTAGAGGGAATAGGAGTCGTCTGACATTGGGAAACCAGAAAGCTAAAACGAGGGATATTGAAATGTTACCAAGAAAAAGACAGATTTGCTTCGTAATTCGACACTTTTTTTGATTTGTGGGATACCAAAAAACTGCTGGCTCAAGCCTCATTCGGGTGGTTGATTTGAATTACCCTCGCCTCGCCCCCCTTTTCGGCGGCGGCCGCCACGACGACGAGATCGACTCTTTTTTGGCGCAATTTTTGCCTCAGACTCTTCCCTTTCACTCGACACTTGATCCGAGTCAGTTGAATCCAGCGATAGGTTTGAGCCCTTTTCCTTCACAGCGTTGCTGGACTGCTGTTTGCCACGATCCTTTACCGAACTGTTTCGTTTGGATGGATCTTTCTTGTCGTTGGACTTGCTAATGACGCTCAAAACTTCGCTGGCGTCAATCAACATTCTTCGATGATCTTCCGTTTCAATCAATAGCTGTTCTACCAACAATTGTTGAGCGATAACCTTTGCTTTGCCATCGCGTGTCACAATTTGCGCGCCAATTCTGGGTAGCGACTTTTGGACTGCCTCGTAATGGTCAAACTCGTACCGAAGACAGCATTTCAATCGACCACAACGGCCCGAGATTTTGGTCGGATCGAGCGTCGCTTTTTGCAGTTTTGCCATCCGCATTGAGACCGGAGGCATGCTGACGAGGTGATTGTTGCAGCAGACCGGTTGCCCACAGTCTCCGTAGTCGGCCAGCAATTTTGCCTCGTCACGGACGCCGATCTGCTTCATCTCAATACGCGTCTGAAATTCGCTAGCGAGCAATTTGACTAGATCTCTGAAGTCGACACGTTCTTCGGCAAGGTAAAAAACGATCATCCTTTCACCGCCGAACAACTGCTCGACATCAACCAGACTCATTTCGAGCCCCAATTGATCGACATATTTTTGACATGTCTGGATGTTTTTTTTTCGAGCATTTTCCAGATGGGAAACTTCGTTAGCGTCGTCATTGGAAACTTCTCTAAGAATCTGCCCGGTCGGAGGATCATCCAGGTGAGAAAGCGCATCGTCGTGAGCTTCACACAAAACCTGGCCAATCTCAAGTCCACGATTTGACCTGACAATAACTTCCATTCCGCGACGATATATTTCATCGCCACGGACACCCATCAAGCCAAGGCTTCGCATCGAACCGTAACGGACAATGTACTTTGACAACCGCTGGGCTCCATCTGAAAACTGACAAGGATTAACCAATGAGACGGTGGGTGTCCGAGATTTAACAGAACCATTGTTGGCACGTAATGCCTTTAAGACAAGCCATCTTCGAACGATAAGCTCGCCAGTCTAGTCGCTACCAGGTAACCAAAGCTTACTCGCAGCAGGTTCCTCGGCACCGGATTGGGCAGGTGCTGTGCCCTCTTGATCCGGCGTCCAGACACCGCTGGGATCCTCGACTGCGACGGTTTCCATTTCCTGTCCCGCCGATTGCCGATCAAGAAGACCAAACCGGCTCAACACTCGAGTCAATTGATATTCAACGTTTGGCTCGCGTAAGTGATGGGCCTGGATTCGCTGCAACAATCCGGGCAGCTTGTCGGTCATACCTCGAACCATTCGCATTTCAAGTTCCTGGACGAGGTAGATTCCAAGCGGGCGGCCTGCCTCTTTAGCTTCGGTTTTCGCCTGTTGCAATAATGCAAAAGCCTCTTCTTCATCTTCCGTCAATTGAGCTAACATTGAGAGGCTAACATCCCGTGGGACTCGCTCATTCAGATGTTCGCGATTCAGCAGTTCAGGAATGAGCTTTTGAAGCACGGCAATGTTTGCGATCGCCATCGCCTCAGCGTGAAGCTGAAGTAAGTGATCGTCGGTAAGTTTATCGAATTCAAGATACTGTTGCCGGAGTGGAGAGATCGCAGCATCATCAAGCTCATTCGGATCAATGGATGGCAACTGCGAAACACCTAACTGATCGCGCAATCCGGTTACGGCTGAACGATCAGAAACCTGTGCGTCGGGCGACTGTTCTAAATGGAGAATCAATGCACTAAGCTGAATCTCGTAACCACCGTTCTGAGCAGCATCGCGCGGCGACATGCCATCGAGAATGCTAAACTGAATCCCCGCCCATCCGTCGTAAAGCAAGCCCCGGCGTTGTTCGTCCATCAGTTCCGTGTGTTTCTCTTTGGTAATCCCTTGGGGCAATTGCCAATTCCAACTGAGCACATCTGCGACTTCGGTGGTTGTTCCCAATATCGTCTCCCTGCCGTCGCCGGCAATCCCATCCTTGAAAATATCAACAAGATCTCTCGCAAGGCCATCAAATTCCTTGTTTCGCGTCGTGATCCACTCCAATCGACCCGGACGATCCGTTTGCTTTCCGTAAAGCAGAATCTCGCCGGTCACACTGGAAACATTCTCCAACGTCAAATCGTCAGCGTTTTCAACTCGGGCACGATCAAGGAAATAATAACAGGCTCGAGGGGCTGGACCTTCTTCAAACGGGTCTGTTTCAAGCGGAGCAAGGGCAGACAATCGGGGAGACGAAACCGCCGTTTCCGACACCAGCTCAAAATCGCTGATTTCGTAAGTGGTTCGAACGATGTCAAAGCAATCCGTCATCGGCTCAGTTGCAAAAACCTGGGCCAAGGCTTCTGCCTCAATTGCATCCCAGGTCGAAACCGACTCAAGTTGGCTGTAACGCCGCCACGAGTCGGCCATGGATTCCACGTTGCCGAGAAACGAATTCAAAACGGCAATGGCGTGAACCACGATTTTTTCGTCAGGATAAAGCTTATCGAGTCGGTGAAGAAACTGTAGTGCTTTTCTGAATTGTCCACGATCCATCGCCCGAATGACATTTGCGTATTTCGGCCCCCATTCTTTGTCTTTTGGTGGTTGTGCGATGCGGTAATCGTGTTTCAGCAGGATAGAGGCTTCCGGAATCCGAAAAGTCTCGTAAAGCATTCTCTGTAATTCTTCATCAGCCTGGTCCTTGAGAATGTTGGCAAACTGCAGATGGGCTCGAGCGGCCAACACTTGCCCTTCACTGAACAGCAAAAGACCAACCATGCGAAATGCATGAGCCACCGTTAACGGAATTTGATTCCCGGTAATTGCATCCATGGTGTCCTGAAGAAACTTGACCGCCTGTTTTGAATCGCCTTCCGCGACGGCGATCAGAGCCTGATGTTGATGGCCAATCGGCTGATCCGGATTCGCCTGCATATACAGATCATTCGAGGCTTTGGCTTTCTCAATTTCACCCTGAGAAATAAGAATATGCGTTTGAATCGTCAACAGACAATTGAGTGGTCCGTGTTTCTCGATTACACGCTCTAACTGACTCAACGCAGCGAGCGGTTGGCCACCTTTGTTTTTGGCAACGATCTCATTCAAATCGTTGACAACATCTTTGCCACAGCAAAACTTGATTTTCTTGCCGGAGTGGCACGGGCAATGTTGGTATACGTCGATGTCCATATAATAAGCTCCGCTCAATTGGGCGGCCTGAGTTGTTAATTGAATATTGGCCGTACAATCGCTTGAATCGCGCGCAAAATACGGTCTGTTAATCAACAAATCTAGGGCAATAAAGTCCGATTCGAAACCCCTGCGGCGAATGAATAGTACGAACAAAGTCGAATCAAAGCAAAATCAGCCGGTTTCAAGTTGGTCACTTAGCCACCTTAACAACGTCGGCCACGCGCTCAGCGAGACGGCTGCCCGGATGCCGGACGCGATCGCTGTTGCCGCTCCCAACAAAAAAGCATCCAGAAAATCTGGAAAGGTCGTTTACGATCAAGTTTCGTTTCGCGATCTCGAAGCTCACAGCAACCAGATCGCCAACGGGTTTCAGGGACTTGGTGTCGAAGCTGGCACGCGGCTGGCGCTGATGGTGCCGCCAGGAATCGAGTTTGTGGCTTATGTGTTTGGGTTGTTTAAGGCTGGAGCTGTTATCATCCTGATCGATCCCGGAATGGGTCGCAAAAACATGGTGCAGTGTTTATCCGAAGCGGAACCGGAGGGCATGAGCTATGCCCAGCTGCGCGGCACCCTGGAAGCCATCGCCGAGCAAGCAATGCTGCGCGGCACCGGGGCGCGTGGTCTGCGGGCGATCATGGAAGAAGTCCTGCTCGACACGATGTACGAGTTGCCGGCTCGAACCGATATTGCTCAGGTGATCATCGACGGCGAAGTGGTGCGCGACAGGGTGAACCCGACGCTCATCCCGAT
>CAMYNE010000151.1 GCA_947259675.1 uncultured Pirellulaceae bacterium | reverse complement strand
GACGAATCGCCTTGTTTGCTGGGACCTTTGATACTCGAAATGTGATCGGTTCGTCTTCAGCTAAAGAATCATCTCGTGCAGTCTGATCAAGGATAAATGGCACGCCAAATTCCTCTTCCAATCGAGCCAAGATTTCGATGAAAGGCGTTTCTTCTTCGTCAAACGCGTATTCTTTCAAGAGCGCTTGTCTCGCTTGCATGGTACGACGAGTCGAATCTGACATTGTAGGGTCGTCCGGCGCGATTGCAGTTGTTCCCTTGGAACCGGGCGGTTCGAATGAGCTGTCGCTGGCCACCGTCGAATCGGGCGCACCAAAACGAGTCGCCGACGGCCACATGGCCATCACCAATATTGCTGCCAGGAAAAGGCCCGCTACCGAAAGAGTCGCAAATCTCATCATCCACCTCCGCTGATAAGTTTCTGAAATAAACTGAAACTGTCCCGCCAATGAAGCCGCGTCACCGAATTCTTCCAACGCAATGCGAGTCGCCTCATCGGCACTTACACCGGACTCCGTTAGTTCGGCAACTCTCAATTCAAGATGATCGCGCAGCTCACCGGCGATCTGTTCCGTTTGCCCCCGTTTCAGCCGCAGCAATCGGCTGACCAGGGTAAGATAGTTTTCAAATTCTTTGTTCGTCATCTTTGCCCCTTTTCGTATTGGATATTGTCTGGAAGAGAGACGATTGCCATACGATTCCTGCTACTGCCTACTCCATTAGCTTGTTAACCCGCCAATCAACGAAGAAACACATTCGGCATACTGATTCCACTGATTCACTTGAACAGTCAAACGTTTTTTTCCTTTGGCCGTGATTTCATACCACTTTCGTTTTCGACCGGTCGACGAATCCCATTTGCTGCGGATTAGTTTTTCCGACTCCAGCCGATGAAGAAGCGGATAGAGTGTTCCCGCCGGTAGTTTGACCTGACCATCCGATGCCAAGTTGATTCGCTTCTGAATTAGATAGCCATACTGAGGCTCCCCCGCGACGACCGATAAAACCATCAAATCCAAACTGCCACGCAACAGGTCCCGTTGAAATTTTTCACTCATTGACACTCCTTTTCCGTATGTCGCAGCTCTATGTATAGCCGGACGATATATAGGTGTCAAGCAAAAAATTCAGCCTCTGTCATGCTGAAGGAGCTGGCGACTGAAGAAACTCTCGCTGGTTCACGGAGATCCTTCGCCTCGTGCCTCGGTTCAGGATGACACAACTGCAAAATCAGTTTGGAACTCCCGCCCGGTCAACTTACCCCCGCTCGGCAGGTTTCACGACGATTCGATTGCCGATCGCTTGCACAACATCGATGGATTGGCCTTTCTCAATCATCCGGCCATCGGAGATCACATCGTAGACCTTCCCATCGATGCGGGCTTTGCCGGAAGGAACCAGTCGTGTGATCGCTTGACCATTGCGACCTTGAAGATAGCTCCAATCGACAACTGCACTTGGATCTCCATCATCGGCCAAACCGGATTCATCATGGGGCTTAGGCGGCTCCAGCATCATCCGTCTCAAGTACGGCGTATTCGGAAGGACTTTTCTCAAAATCGCGATCGCCACAAAGAAACCCATCGCTCCGGCCAAGACCATCGAAAGAGAAATGGGCAGGCGATTGAGTTCTTCTGAGGTTCGTGGAATGATGAATGTCTGCGAGGCCAACACAATGGACACAATCACCATCAACAGCCCGCCCACGCCGAAGATCCCGAACCCAGGGAGGATGAACAACTCCATCGCAATGAACACCACCCCGACCATAAACAAGATTATTTCCAACCAATGCGCGTTGCCATCGAGGTGTTGACTCCAAAAGAACGCAATCAGGCAAATCGTACCAATGAAACCAGGCACCCCGATTCCAGGCGCTGACATTTCGGTCGACAGAAAGAAAACGGCTCCGAACAGCAACCATGGTGCGACCATTGGCGATGCCAAAAAGTGCGCGATTTTTTCCAGCCACCGATCGGTGACCGTCGGCGTTAGCGTTTTTGGTTGTGTCTCAAGTTGATAAAACGTCTGCAGACTCTCCATGTCTTTGCTAATCGCTCGAGCGAGAAAGAGCTGCTCCGCCGTATTCGCATCGATTCCTTCGCCGACTCCCAACGGCCCCAGCGGTACCCAGGAATCAGGATCCTTGAGCGATTCATGTTCTTCACTGGAAAGCAAACGGACTTGTCCCGAATTCCGCTCTCGATACCGTGTGACTTTGAATTCGGGATCGACAACTGCACGAAAAATTGACCAATCCCGACCTTTGGTGCGAGCAAGATCGGTTACGTTGTCTTGCGTGTCGGTGATCCATTCGGGATCCACGGGCGGATCGGGCATGCCGCCGATTTCGGCTGCCGGCGACATAATCAGGTGATCACAACTCAACGCAACCATCGCAGCCGGACCTCGGGCGACGCCCGTGACAAAGGCGACCGTGCGAACCTTGTTCGAATCGTATTCGGCAATCTGGGAAGCCAATCGCAAACATGCGTCCGGATCGCCGCCACTCGAATTCATCCGAAACACAATCAAATTTGAACTGCGTCCGTTAAGTGCGCGCACCACCCATTCGACTGTACGTCGATCGATGTAATCGGGAAACTCGAACTGAACAGCGTCCCAATCCTGCCCCAGCTTTGGATCGCCTTCCAGCGAAGAAGGTGACACTTGAAGCGCTCGAGCCAGGTCGTTCCGTGAATTGACACGATGTCGGATCAACCGATAGTCATGTAGTTGTTTGCTGGTAAACAGCGCCATGCTGTCGCCCGCCGAAATGGTATTCGACTCGATCACATCGCCCGCCAATTCCAGCTTATCCAGCTCTTTGGCATCCACATAGACAACGCCACTATTCGTGGAAACTCGGTAAAGCCGTTGCCTCGGATCGATCATGCTCATGACCAGCGGCATCGGCAACGTGAGACGTACACCCGCAATATTCCGATACATATCCAGCACGATCTGGTCTCTGTTTTTTTCGTCGGCCCCTGCCAAGCCAATTGCGGCGTCTTGATGCATCGCAATATCGTTCGCCGCGATTGCGACCATCACAGCGTGACCATTGAGCTGGCTAGTCGGCTTTTTTTTGATGGCCAGGTTTTCGTCAGAATACGTTCGGGCCGCCGGGACATAGGCGATCGTGCGAACGCGACTCATATCGGGGCTGGTAAGATAACGGGCAAGTTCCAGGCAACTTTCAAGTTTGCTCCCCCGACCCGTTTTTCCGTTTGCCGTATCAAACTCAAGTACGATGACCGGCCGGTCTTCGGGTCTGATCACCGTAGGCGCTTTTTCGACCAACCGTTCCAGAGTTTGGCGGACACTCGCAGCGTTCGCTGAATTGATTGGGAGGGGGACTTGGACGAGATACCCAACTCGCGAGTCATTTTCGCTACCCGTCGCTGCGGCATCGACGGATTCAGTCGGTTCCGCTTTTTCCTGAGCATCCAGCAAACAAGTTTGAGCCGTCAATAGAAAACCAAACAATCCCATTGCGAGGAAACGCGTACGAATTGGAGGACGGAGTGAATCGCCGTGCAGTTGTTTTGCTTGCATTTTGTTCTTCGAGAATTGTGTTCGTTAGACACCACCGGATCGCTACTATTATATCCGTTTGAAAATCGAGGCAATCGCGATCTATTCGCCCGATTTCGACGAATCTTTGCGAATTGCTGCCGGGTGAAGCTAGTTAAGAGGATTTGCGAGTATGCTAATCTGCACATTGCGTGCCATTTCGCTCGATCAAAATTGATGGGCGGCCTGTCCTTTTGCGGGCACTTTTGCGGGCACGCCGTTCGGGTGTGTTGCACAAAGACTCGCTCAACGACAAAAAAAATTTCAGTTCTCTGCGAAAATTCTGACGGTCAGCCCGCTCCGGCGGGCTAACACAAGCCTGGGACAGACTCGGCTACATTTTTCTCATTCCGCGTCCCGGTGAGACCAAGAAAACCATCAATTTTAGTGTAAAACCGTACACCAATTCCTCTTGACGCGCCTCGATAAATCTCCATAACTAATGTTATTAACTAACTCTTGTGTGCCCGAAACGGATTTCTTTGTGCACCTTTTGTGATTAGCAAGATGCTGATGCCAACGTCCTTTCGATTGGAAATAAAAGCTGGGACGTTGACTTGAATGGGGTTGCGAAACCACTTTTTGGAAAGGAAGCCGTGATGTTAGTACTGTCACGCCGCGAAAACGAAAAAGTCTTGTTCCCAAAACTCGGCATCTCTGTCGAGGTTGTGCAAACCAAGGGAAATACCGTTCGGCTGGGGATTGAGGCACCTCGAGAGATTCGAGTGATCCGGGGCGAGCTAACCGACGAATGTGATGTCGAAGAACGAGCGACTGATCCATCATTTAATCGACGCGACCCGGTTACGTCGTCATCGTATTCAAAAAACGGTTCCTCACAAGTCGAAATTCGCAAACAACTCGATGCCGCCAACCTTGCCATTCATTTGGCGCAAAACCAATTGCAGCAAGGTCTGAGCGACCGCGCGGAAGCTGCTCTCGATCAAGCGTTGCATTGCCTGCGCTGCCTGGATAACGTTCTGGCAATGAATGAACGCGCCGCAGATCAAGATGTAACCGTTCGGGAATCGGTAATGGGCTACGAAACTAATCGCAAACCGTTGGCCGTGGTTGCCAGCAACAACGGCCCCACGGAACTGATCAAAAGCACGCTTGAACGACGCGGCTACCAAGTAACGATGCTAGACGGCAGACAGGCCATCGAATACCTTCAGCAAAACGAACCTGCCAAGGCAGTCCTCACCGATATCGAGTTGTCCGGTTCAGCCGAAACTCTTACCTCGAACGATTACCGACACCCGGATCAATATGTATCCGTTCCCGAGGTCCGCGGTCTTCAACCATGTCTCACGAAAATTTCGATTGGAAAGTATCACGCGACCGGTTGGTTTGCATCCGAGGAAGATGCGAAAAGCGTTTTCGATTGTTTCCGAATGCAATCGGTCGGTTGAAAATGGCTCCAGTCCTGCGGATAAGCCCGAATTTCTCACAAGTCGTAGGCCCGCAACGAGCAAACGTTGTAATTGCCAGAACTGGGCCGCTTTTCTGGAAGAAACGCAAAACAGTTTGCAAGGCGAATTAGTGCCGTTTGCGCTGTTCCGGCAAAGCACAACCGCAACTTTTGTTCCGGCCTACGTGAGAATTCCCGGTTAGTTAGCCCGAATTTCTCACAGGCCGTAGGGTGGCGTCGAGCAAACGGTGATGCTGGTGGGTCTTCACTCGCCTTAGGTTCTTTCTGCTAGAGTACACTTTGTTATTTCAAACGGGTGCAACTTACTCGTCATGCAATTCAAAAATCGCCTCGATCTCGACAATCGCACCGAGTGGCAGTGAACTCATTCCGACGGCAGCACGGGCACCGACACCGTTTGCTTCACCGAACAGATCCTTAAACAACTGGCTACATCCATTAATGACTTTGGGTTGGTCGGTGAAATCACTGGTGCAATTAACCATCCCGGTTGTCTTAACCAGCCTTTTGATTCGATTCAACGAGCCAAGTTCAGTCTTCAACGATGCCAACATTCCAATCGCACTTCGTTCGGCAGCTTCCTGGGCTTGCTGCAGATCAACCTTGTCACCGACTTTTCCCTTCATAATCTGCCCGTTTTTGTCGATTGGAATGTGACCCGACAAGTAAGCCAGATTACCGACGACAACGACTCTTTTGTAGATGCCAACCGGTTTACGTACGGCTGGCATTTGGTGACCCATCTCGACAAGTTTCTTGTCGTAATCGACGGATTCGTCTTGAGCTATCGCCGTAGTCGTACTGTTCAGCGCCAAGACCATTGACGAAATAAAGAGAACCCTTAAGAAAAGGCCATTCATGATTTGCTCCCTTGGACAGAAATAAGAACGCCGGAACGACGGAACTACGATCAACTCAACAAAACCCGGCCGTTACTGAATCCAACCGGAATCAATAAATACGGCTTTCAGAACAAAGTAAAAGAACATCGACAGGCCGGCGCCG
>CAMYNE010000150.1 GCA_947259675.1 uncultured Pirellulaceae bacterium | reverse complement strand
CAGGATCATCAATCCTGTCAGCAGTTTTTTAAACATGTTGACTGTGGATAGATCCGCATTCGAATGCCTTCTACTCACCTTCTCCGATCGGTTCGGATCCGTGGTTGGCGATGCAGGTATTCCGCCCATCGGGAAGCCAATAGTGGAAGCCGAGCGGTTTCTCGTTACGAAGCAAGTCAAGCACGTCGGCAAAACCCCGGCGGTGGTAGAACACTCGGTAAATCCCATCGCCACCCCGGTACTGCGACGGGAGTGTCTCGGAATCCGGTTTAAATATCAGAATCGCAACATGATTGTTGTCTTCGTCATACAAATTGATACTGCCCGCATCATCCTCTCTTGCGAACAATTCAACATGATATCTTTCGATCATGAAACTCGTGTAGCCACTGGTGTCTTCAAGAATAGGTTTTTTGGTTATTGTGCCTTTCGACATGACAAGTCTCCTTTTTTGTGGATAAGGTGTTTGGGTACAGAGTCATAGTGCTGTCCTTGTTCGACTCTAGAAAAGATGCAGCCTGTTTATTACGAGCAACTTGTATGCCGAATTGGACCATCGTAATGACCGTCAAGAAAAATACGAGTAATTCCGACCGGTGATTGTGTTGCGAACGCGATCGAAAAGGAAGCTGTGCGACAGGGCACATCGTTGACGTGTATCGCACAGTTGTTCGATTCGTTGGCATCAGCCTCCAGAAGTAAGCGCCTTGTGTCGAGATTTGACCTAAGTCGTTTAACGGAGTTTAACGCCCAGCCGCAGGCGCCGGCTAGATCAGGAAAAGACGGCGCCTGCGGCTGGTCGTTAAACGCAATACCGTTCAATGAAGCATGACGATGGCCTCGCAAAATGTTTTTTTGAGGTGGGGTAGATTACGATGTTCTGGTCGAGCTTTGTTCCATCTTGACATCTTTCGTTTGATGACGCGAGGGTTAATTCGGTTTCTTCTCGCGGGGATGATTTCGTTTCCCATTTCCCAAATCACAGCATTAAACCAGTCTTGCAAACCCGTCTTTCCTTCGCTCGGGTGATACTCAGGTAATCGCGTCTTGATGATTTGAAAACAGCCTTTGAATGAAATCCGGTCGACATCAATGCCTTTGGCGGTTGCGGCTTCGAACATCAGAACGCGCGTGACAAAGTGAGCCAATGACAAAGCATAAACTTCCTGTTTCAACCCATCACTTGTTTCACTGCGAAAGTTAGTTGTCTTTTCTGCTCTCGTCGGATCTTGATGAGTCTTTTGTTCATCGAACACTTGCTCGTGCTCCCATCGCTCGTGATACTCGCAGATCAGTTCTTCGGCTGGGAATAATTCGGCCTCAAGCAGATTTGTCAGCAACACATGCTTCTCTTGATGCCCGGTTCGCTGAGGATCATCGAGGGTGTATTCAATGACGCGCACAAGAATGCCGCCGGAGTCGTTTTCGCGATACCAGTTGGAATGATAGACGTTTGCCAAATACGAACCGTCATCAAAAACCTGAATCGGTTTAAACACCATCGACTTCTGCACGCGAAACAACAGATTGTGTTGAAAACACAAGGATTTCCACAACTCGAAACTGTAGAATCCAGCATCGAGCATCAACAATGCGTCCGGCGGAATCGAATCGATGAGTTGAGGGAACATTGCCCTTTCGGAGTCTTTCCAACCACCGTAAGTGAGTGCAAATTCAACGTGGGTACCAAGTTCTACTAGACTTAACTTTCGTAGTTGCGGAAACGGCCCCTCCCCACGGCTACCCGAAGAACGCCCCAGGTGTTGATGGGCCGGGCAGTCGGGCACGTCGTAAATGGAGCCGTCAATACCAACCTTACGCATGCCTTTGTAGAATGCCCAGGAAGTTTGTTCGTTCGCCAATGGCCTCACGACTATTCGATGAAGATCCACCAGTGGCTGGCTTCCCAAACGCTGACGGGCCATGCACAACGAGGATCGAGCCGGGGTTTCTTCGCCTTCCCGAATCCTGCGGCAAGCTTTGAACACTTGCCGGATGGGCAAGTCAGCAAAAAGTCCCATCGCAAGCACGACCCACATCATGATTTCATGAGTCAATAGGCATTTTCTGGAATCAATTTTAGAAGAAGCATCTAAGGCGGTGGCAATATCCGAACGTGAAATGACCTTCTCAAGACCAGCAATACGGTCTAACTTGTTAACTGAATCAAAGACAAATGAGCTTCCTTGCTCGTTCATTCCTGGCTCCTGTTGGTGTTTTCGTTTTTCCAAACAAACACTTAGCAGGAGTCAGGATTTTTGTCTTCATTGAACGGTATTGTCGTTAAACGAAAAATTGAACGATATTGCGTTAACCGCGTTGCCCATCGGGCAACGTGTTTTGCTCGATCAAACGCGCGGGGCGATGCCCTCGCGATCAAACGATTTTCCCACCCAGCGCCTTAATCGCTGCCAGAATCTCTTCTCTGCCTACCACCGGTTGTTGGCACGAAAATGAACTGCAAACAAACATCGTAGGCAGACCGTCAACCGCTTTCTTGTCGCCAAGAACTCCGTCAAGCAGTTTCGATTGACGCGGATCGTCATCACATCGAACCAGCAATAACGAAGAGGGCATCCAGTGTTTGCGAATGGCAGCCAGGCATTCAACAAGGTCTGCCCTGGACGGAGCAACGAGGACAATCTCCTGAGCATCTTCGAGCTGCTGCTGTACCGCAATTAACATTTGCCCACATGCCAACGGTAAACGTTGCATCAAGGGAATTGCTGCAGACATCGTAGTTTGGGCTCGTTCGATCCATTCCGTTCGCCCCGTTAAGCGCCCGAGTCGCAATAGAGCCAGTGCGGCCATCGAATTGCCGCTGGGAACACTGCTATCCTGAAACGCCTTGGGACGTGCAATCAACTCTTCATGATCGTCAGCCGTAAAGAAAAACGCTTCACCAGTTGGATCGGCAAAATGAGCAACCATTTGCTCAGCCAACTCAACTGCGTGAGCAATCCAGTCTTCATCATGGTCGAATTGATAAAGCTCAATCAGGGCCGTAATCAAATACGAATAGTCATCCAGGTACGCCGCCAGTTTGGCCTTTCCATGTCGCCACGTGTGCAGCAGGCGACCTTGATCGTTTCGCATGTTTTGCAGGATAAATTCGGCCGCCTTTGCTGCCGCCAATCCATATTTTTCATCATCAAGAACAACACCTGCCCGCGCCATCGCGTGAATCGCCAGCCCATTCCAGCTCACAAGGACTTTGTCGTCCAAGCCGGGACGCACACGCTGATCTCGCACCAGCAACAGCTGTTTTCGGGCCTCGCGCATCTGCTCACGAAGTTCAGATTCTGCGATACCAGCTCGTTCCGCAAACTGTGAATACGAAACGGTAATGTTGAGAATGTTTTGGCCTTCGAAGTTGCCGCTTTCGGTCACGTTGTAGAGTTCGCAAAAACGATTTCCGGTTTCCTGGCCGAGAAGGTCGATGATCTCTTGTTTTGACCAGACGTAGAATTTGCCTTCTTCACCTTCGCTGTCGGCATCTTCGGTGCTGTAGAAGGGTCCATTTTCATCCTGCAAATAGTTGAGCAAGTAACCCAGCGTCTCGATCGCAACGTCTGCATAGAAATGGTCACCGGTTGCCTGCAGCAATTCAAGATAGACATCTGCCAGCAGCGAATTGTCGTAAAGCATTTTTTCAAAGTGCGGCACCAACCATTTTTCGTCGACACTGTACCGGGCAAATCCACCACCTAGATGATCAAAGATGCCACCGTACGCCATTTTCTTGCAAGAAATTCGTGCCATTTCCAGCAGCGCATCGCGACCCGGCTCAAGATCCTCAGGCCAATTTCTCGACAGCAAAGTCAACAATCGCAAATCCATCGCGTGAGGAAACTTTGGCGCACCGGCAAAACCACCGTCTTGATAATCAAAATGCTGGGCAAGGGTTTGGGCTGCAACAACCAGCAGGTCACTCGTCGGAAAACCCGTGGCGGTGGAAGTTGCCGCTTCGTTCAACCAGGCGGTGATCTTTTGGGATTGTTCGGTGACTTGATCGCGCCGCGATGTAAATGCATCAAGCACACTGTGCAATACATGATCGAATCCTGGCATCCCCATGCGTGCCGTAGGGGGCCAATAAGTACCTCCGAAAAAGACTTCTTGAGCCGGCGTCAAGAATACGCTCAACGGCCAACCTCCGCCGCCGCCACGCAAGGCCATTACCGCGTTCATGTAGATTTGATCAAGATCAGGTCGTTCTTCACGGTCGACTTTGATACTGACGAAGTTGTCATTCAATGCGCGCGCGATTCCGTCGTCCTCGAATGACTCGTGCTCCATCACATGGCACCAGTGACAAGCCGAGTAACCGATCGAAAGAAAGATCGGCTTGTCTTCGTCGCGAGCCTTGGCAAGGGCTTCTTCTCCCCACGCGTACCAATCAACGGGGTTATTGGCATGTTGAAGCAAATAGGGACTCGACTCGTTTGCCAGACGATTAGACGTTGCCGATTTGTTTGACATGGTGAATTCCTGCTTTTCGTTTTATGTCTTTTTAACAGGATCCGGGTGGCAGTTGAATGGCGGGCACGCGATGACCGCATTTACTGACGTGGATTCGAAATTGACTTGCCAAAATCTTAGTCTCAATCCCAAGCGCAGCCGTTGGCCGCAACCAAAAAAACGACTTATCTCAATTTCAAAAACATTCGAGCAAATGGCGAGTAAGACAGCTTGTTGGTGAGACTCCCAGCCGCGTAAACGCGGGGGCTTCTGGATGAAATGTGTGGGTGGTTCGGCGTTTAGGTTGATGGTGAAACACCCAACCGCGTAAAACGCGGGGGCTTCTGACCGGAAACCCCGCGTTCACGCGGTGGGAGCCTCATCTTCAACCTAGATACTCGGCCAACAAACACCCGACCACCATACGGAAACCCCCGCGTTCACGCGGCTGGGAGCATCATCTTCAACCTAGACACTCGGCCAACAAACACCCGACCACCATACGGAAACCCCCGCGTTCACGCGGCTGGGAGCATCATCTTCAACTTGGCGCGACACATGGCCGCAATCAATAAGGACTTATCTCAATTTAAAAAACATGCGCGCGAACCCCGCAGAAGTTGTGGTGGAAGACTCTTAGTCTTAGTCTTAGTCGTAGTCATTGTCCTGTTCATTGCCTTAACCGAGTCAGGCAGGATTATGATTAATTAAGATTACGATTACGATTTCGAGGCGAACCTGATTTCGGACCCGCGATGACAACAAATTCTGGCAACTCCGATCAATTGCAACACCCAGGGGCAGGGCTGCCTTCTTTGGAGCGAGCCGTCCTGAACGCTGTTTTGAAAACGGGCAGCGTTTTCCTGTCCGAAAAACGGGCGCTGCAATTATTTCTCCGTGAAGCGGATGAACTGGTCCGGATCGCAGACGAGGACGAATCGTACGATGTTTTTCAGCCAGTACTCATTCCACGCATCGTTGGGATCGAGGACTCGAGCCGCAATTGGTCAGTGATGATGGTCCTTGAACATCTGTGCATGACCAACCGAGATATGTTGGCGGCAATTACCGCCTTGACCGACGGCATCGTGCCTCGAGGCGAGATTGATATCGCCTTGTACAAGCCTTCACCCGACGTTGGATTCGAGGTGCTTGATCGTTTTCGGGAAATCACTTTTGAATACTACCGTGCGATCAAAAATCTGATCGAAAACCACGTCAGCTTAAAGACAGACAGCCGATATGCTCACCCCTGGTTTGGGCGGCTCAACGCACACCAGTGGCATTACTTGGCCGGCTATCACCAACGCATTCACCGCAAACAAGCGCAAAAGATCATCGCAATGTTAGGAGTGACTTAGTTGGCAGATTGCAGTAGGCAGTAGGCATTGGGAAGTTGGCAGTGGGCAGCAGAAGTGGGCAGTGGGCAGTTTTGAGTATCTGAAATATCAGATGGGTGCAACTCGCCTTCCGCGGGAGACGCCCCCGCGTTTACGCGGTGGGAGCTTCACTATCAACCTAGATGCGAAAACGTTGGCACAACTCAGTTCGGC
>CAMYNE010000149.1 GCA_947259675.1 uncultured Pirellulaceae bacterium | reverse complement strand
CGGGAATGAGGACTCGCATCACAGGCCAGGTGAAAATCTTAGGAAACAACTCCTTTAACTTCTTTTGATAAAGCACGATGCCGAGCGTAGCGATCGCCGCGACCACGATTCGGACCAACGTCGCAACTAATGGGTCACAGTTTTCGTAAGCCATACCTATTTTGGATGCAACCGCGCCCACCGCCTGGCAAATGGAGGCCAACAAGCCCAGGGCGACTCCGATCGAATGTTCTCCTGGAAATAATCCCGGCTTTTCCTTACTCGCTTTGCGATCAGCGACGACAATGATGACGCCTCCGACGGCGAGCAGAATTCCGATGATGCCGTAAATTTGCAGATTTTCATTTAACAATAGCCAGCCCAAAACCGCGACAAAAATCGGACAGGTCGTAGCCACCATCAAGGCTAGACGTGGGCCAAGAATTTGAATGCTGCGAAAATAAAGTGTGTCGCCAATGACGATTCCGGTTAAGCCACTTAATCCCAGCCAACTCCATGTTTCCAGCGACAGATCCAGTCTGGGCTCCCCTGTTAAGAAGATCAGGACAGCCAAATGTACGCCGATGATTGCGATCGCAATGAAGTTTTTGCAGAGGTTAAGCGCAAGTGCTGAAAGATGAATTCTGCCCCACAGAAGGCTCGAGAGTGTCCACATCAATGCGGCTGCCAGCGACGCCCATTCTCCAATTCCCATGAATGATCCAGTCGTTTGTCGCTGTTGGTCTGGTCGGGCAATTCGTCCAAAGATGTGAACAAGAAGGACCAATGTAGTCAATTGTCGAAATCAGAGACAGCGCCCTTCAAATCTTTATCTTAATTTTGCTCGTAATCTTAGTCTCAGTCTTAGTCATGAGTGACGGCCCGAGTTTCACCGATAATGGCAGGATTGGGGTTGAGGCTACGAGTAGGCCCCAGAATATTTTTGGATCGTTTTGTCATTTCAACTGAGTCTGCTTCGGATTTCCGCGCCCAGATATCAAACCGACCCTCGGTGGAATCAAACACAAAATTGGAATCGATCCACTCGCTTAGTGGTGCATGTTCTGGAAGCGGCCATTTGAACCGATCTCGCACGACGAGAACGCGATCGTAATTCCCAAGTGATTCGACAATACGTTTTTGCTGGTCTGAATTCAACATGTAGGGCCAAGCTGTTGCATTGATCGCAGTCGGCGGCTTTTTTCGCGTCCAAAAGTACAAGCTGTTGCGACTGTTTTCCGCGAAAATAAACGTATCTGATTCTCGATTGAGTTTCTCAACAACAGACTGTATTGCCGCGACCTCTTTCTCCGGCAACCGCAACCTCTCAGTGCCGGGAAGACCCAGATAACTCATGTTCGAACGATTTGCAGCTATTTCAAAATCGCGAATGACCATGGTCGACATCACGATCAGACACAAAATGCCCGCGGGCAACACGCAGCGAGACAACTCAGAACGGCTTGCCTGCATTTCCAGACCACCAACGCTCAAATCATAAAATGCAATGACTGCGACCAACAATAACAAAACGGAGCCCACTGCCATTTGAGTTCCGGGAGTTGGATAGGCAATTGCCGGCTGGAAAATTGCCGTGAAACATAAAGCCATGCGCCCAAACCCGGCTGTTTGGTAATGGGTTGCCTCGGGCCGAATTGGCACCAGAATTACCCAACACAATCCGGTGGCGAAGCTGACAAGTAATCCGGCCATTCCTCGATCATCAAATCCAACTTGCGGAACTGTGAATGACTGGGTCAATGCCGTAGTGGCGGAACAAAACAGCAGCAACGTGAGCAGCAGCCTGCCAATTGTCGCGGCGCGCCCAAAACCAAAACTTGTGAAGCCCGCGAGTGTTAATCCGACGATGGCTCCCGTGATCACCAACGGGTGTAGCGGGGCCGGACTGAAAAAGAAGTCGCCGAAACCCATGTGCTGGAGGACGATGCCATCGGCCAATCCAGCAAGCGAAGTTCGTTGCAAAACCGCAATCGTGACGATCCCTATCATCGCCACTAACAAGCCAACCAACGCACAAATGATTTGTCGACCGTGGACTTGTTGCTCCGGTTTGAACTTCATACCGGAAAGCATTGCCGCGATGAGTCCGATGGCGATTACAGTTGGGAGCGCGAGCGATGCGGACGTAAGGCCGCCTTGGTAGGCGATTAGTCCAAGAAAACCGAATGAGGCGGTTGTCGCAAGAGTTAACAATAGAGTGGTGCCAAGCGATTTTCGACTGCACAGCAACATTGCCAATACGATCGGTGCCGCGAGGATTAACCCAACGTTTATTTTGGTCAACAATGTCACGGCAATGATTCCGCCAATTGCCGCGAATTCAACTTTTCTTTTTGAATTGCCGTCGTTGAGTTTCGGAGGATCCAAAATAGCTGCGAGCAACATAATCCCCATCAAGCATAGACCACAAAGTTCTTGCGGATGACCCGGCTCAAGGCAAAGGCGATCGAGATGAGGAAAGACAAGCCCGAAGGTAGCGACTCCAAACCAAGCGCTTCTAGTGATTCGCCAAATCGATGCAGCCGACAGCAGGCTTATCAACAGCCACCCGCAAAGAGTTTTGTAACGGACAACATCATGTGAGATTTCCAAATCAAAGATGTCATGCAAGAACCCTTGAATTTGAAAGAACGCGGGTCCGTATTGTGAGTACGTCTCGTCATATAACGGACGGCCCTCCATGACATTCTGCAACGAAAGCATCACGTAGCCTTCGTCATCGTAACTTGCAAACGTGCTGAACAGCTGTTGGTATCCAAAAAACCCGCCAACCGCAACAAAAATCAACAACAGCCAAAATGGCAACCAACTGCTATCAGCGGTGAATGTTTTGACCGGTTCATGTGGATCTTCAGAAGTCTTCATGAGAGACGGGAACTAACTGTTCAGATGAAACGTTATTGATTTTGCAAGTCTGTCGCAGCCGGAAAATTCGACTCACCCGTCACGGGAATCATCGGTGTTTTATCCGGCGAGACAGCGTTGGAACTGGAATGAGTCACGATCGATTCTGAGAGTTCCGTAATCTCAGTTAGTATTCCCTGCTCGTTAGCGCCGGTGTTACCGGCCAAGTGAAGGTTGACGGTTCGATCAACGATGAACTTGGGACGCGCACGTACCTGGTCATAAATCCTGACAACATACTCGCCCAAAACACCAATCCCCAAGGCGTTTACTGCACCAAAAAAGGAACCAATGATCGTCATCGACGCCCATCCTGGAATGGCCAATCCGGTAAAGATCTTGTGGTACATCGTAAAACTGACGCACCCGACACAGACCAGGACCGAGATAGACGCGATCGCGTAAAACGATGACAGTGGAACTCGAGAGAACGAGAACAGAGCCGTTTTTGCTAATTGAAATAGCCCGTAGATAGAGACTCGCGGTTTGTCATCATGGCGCTCGTTTCGTTCAACCGGAATTCCAATCTGCCGGAATCCAACCCAGCGTCGCAGTCCGGGCAAATAGCGGTCAGTTTCTGCGAGTTGCACGATGTTTTGTACGACTTTTCGATCCATCAAACTGAAGATGCCCGCGTCGTTAGGAATCGCGGTTGTCGAAACCGCGTTGAGAATCCGGTAAAAAGCGCGAAACAACATCCGCTTCAACCAGTTTTCCTTGCGATTGGTTCGCACAGCATAAACAACGTCAAATCCAAGTTGCCAGTGTTCGATAAAGTCCGCCAGGCAACTCGGTTCGTCCTGCAAATCCGAGTCCATGACGATGACGGCATCACCGGACGCATGCATTAGCCCGGCGTGCACGGCTGATTGATGCCCAAAATTTCGGGACAGATGCAGCACCTTGATGGTTGAATCATGGGTTGCAATTCGATCAAGCCGCTTGCCGCTATCGTCGCTTGATCCATCGTTGACAAACAAAATTTCGTAGTTGAATTCCAGCTGCGTCAAATGCTGCTTTAATGACTCAACCAGTTGATGAAGAATCGCGCTTTCGTTGTAGACGGGCAGGACGACCGAAAAACACGGATCTTGCTTACGACTTAAGTTTGTGCTGTTGGTCTTCATTTTCGCAATACTCCAACGAGTGATAGACCGATTGGCATTTGCATCGCCCGAATCCAACTGCGTTCCATCTTGGCCATCGTGAGCAGAGTTCGATTCATCATTTGCGAAACTCGCGGAAATTCCGGCTTTCGTTGTTGCGGGAAAAGTTTTTCATAACCGCGCACGGCTAGGGCAGCAGGAAGCGTGAACCCGTTCCAATGAGACATGAATTGAACTGTAAAGCCTGCGTCAGCTGCCTGCCTGCGCATCTCTTTGGCAGTGTACCTGCGGAAATGGCCCAAACTCTTGTCCCAATCGCTGTATAGCCACGGGTAACAAGGTACGGTGAAGACAATGCCGCCTCCTGTTCGTAACGCGTTGCGCGCGTGTTGCATCACCCTGATTGGATCTTCCATGTGTTCCAGGACATCCAGCATCAAAGCGACGTCGACCGAACCGCTATCGAGCGGCCAAGGCGTCCCCAAGTCATGAACGGATACGTTTTCAAGACCGCGATTGGACGCGTGCGCAATTGACTCAGGCATTAAGTCAAAGCCAACGACTTCGTAGCCGAGTTTACTGAATTCGACGAGGTTGCGAGCCGATCCAATTCCACCTTCAACCAGCCTGGCTGGCGGTGGGAATTCTCGCAGAACGATATTGGTGACCAACTCTCGTTTGGCAATATGCCACCAATAGTTGTCTTCCAACTCAATTAGTTCATCTAAATGGTTTGGATCCATCGGATTCGCTTTTCTTGAGACGATGATCAATAACCGCGGGATTCTGCCCCTTTGGATCGATCCGTCTTCTCCAAAAGCGGATGCTAGCATCCTCCCAAATGATCGGCATGATGGATCTTGTTCCCAAGAAAAGTTTCGTTGATCCGCGCAATCGTCATAATCGGAGCGCTGCGCAATTGGCGAGAGACGAGAAGAGAGAAACGAGTGGTGAGACTGGGTACTGAGTACCTTCTGTTCAACGGCACTTGCTGTTGTCGCGTTATCCGTCTACCAGGAATAGTGTCGTCTTGGTGCGCGAGGTTACTTTGTGCCCGATGGCGGCAGGAAGCACAAGTACGTCACCCGATTGAAAAGATTGATTGTCATTTTCGAACTCAACGTCGATCGCTCCATGAACAACGAATCCGATATGGCCCTTGTAACACCATTGAGTTTCCGAGAATCCAGGTTGCAGTTCCAGCATCCGAACGGTTTTTTCCTCGACGTCGACCGACTTTTGACGAACCAATTCATTCAATTGCGTCCATGGCATTTGGTTGAGCTGAGTTTGCATTATTCTCTCTTGAGTTTGGAAGTGGAATCGACCATGGCGAATGGCTTTAGCTGGCTCTATTCTGGCAGGTCCAGCAGATTTATTCAAATCCGAGGTCATATGAGACTCGAGCGATGCGTTCGCGCAAAAAGCGGGCCAAATTGCGTCCGGCGGGACTTCTGCGCCAGCCATGGGGCTATAAAACTGATGGGGATTTTGATTCCAGCCAGCCTACAAGGAAGAATCCCTAATTCAAGTGGTGTGCGGGTGCAAAGGCGGCCGCGGCCTGGGGATCGCGTGGTCGGCAAAGCGGTAGGGGCTCGACACAGGCGGTGGCCGTGGCGGGAAGGGAAAGTTGACAGATATCATGGGTACGGCATCATCCGCTCGAGTGCTTCAGATGAGACCATCTCCGCGCGCAACGCGGATGTCGATTTGTGCATCGGTCGCCCCAACTCAGCACTCAGATTACATCCGTTAACTCGCTTCGGCGTGAAACGCCGAAGCGGTTTCATCAAATTCTTCGTGCATCCGGTTTGACATCCCTGAAGCAGATTCTTTCGGTCTGTTGCGCTTCGGTCCGACCCGCCGGATGCACAATTAAGCTTTTTGGGAAAGATCCGTATTTCGACAAAAGTCCAGCCTGTCGACACAACTTCGACTATTCGCAAGGCGTAACAAAGGCGTCGAATTTTCCAGTTTGGATTGCGGAAATCAGTACAAGAGTGCCAAAAAACCTGTTGCTTAACTTGTCTGAACCAAA
>CAMYNE010000148.1 GCA_947259675.1 uncultured Pirellulaceae bacterium | reverse complement strand
TTTCATCACCGTTTTGGGCGAGATAACGGTTGACCATCGAAGCGAGTTCGCCCAGCGTCGAAGATGATGATCGGTTACGATTATTGGCGTTCGACAATTCCAACGATTTTCGTAAGATCCGGACTGCGTTCTTCTGCAGTGTGTCGTGTTCGTACGCTGGAATCGCAGCATGGCAGGCAAGATTAACCATCAGAGGAATTGAATTCGTTTCAACCACATCGGCCAACTCGGCTAACGTCTTGTCCGCTCCCTCGATATTTTTCGAAATCAGGTCCGCGTGAAATTCCAAAACCAGTGCGGGAATTCTGGAGGGTTCATGTTCTCTTCTTACCTCGATTCGTTTTTTCAAATCATCCAGTTTGCCGGCATTGTGAGCCCAATTAACAAGCGAAACACCCAAGCTGCTTACATTCCCATTTTGAATACGGGAAGAATCTGAAAACATCAGGATGTCGGTAGAACGAGCGGCCGGCATGATGATCGGATGCAGCAATTCATAAACTTCCACTGGCGGGTAGGCTTCGCTGTCTTTCCATTCACGGAGAACTTCACGCACGGAACTGGCGACGGCTCTTTCCATCGAATTGATATTGGACGAATCAATTCTGCCACCACTCATAACTCCGCCGCTAAAAGTCTGAACTTGACGATTCAGGTTGGTTGGAGACGCGAGGTCCGCGACAGGCAATCCGCCGGCCAACGATTTTTTTACTGCCTTGAGAGACAATTCGGGCATCCCGTTTTCGGCAGCGGCTTTGGCAATTTCAAGCGCGATTTGAAATTGTGATTTTGTCAATGGCGGTATTTGGACGGTGCCGGACTTTTCCGGTGGCTGAGGGTCATCGGCCGATTGTTGGGGTGCGGTTGCCGGTTCTTGCACGAGTCCAACGTAGTGACCTTTGAGTCGGTCTACCGTGTTGGCATCAATCTCCAGGCGACCCGTTCGTCGCATGAGCGGAGGAGTAACGGGCGGTCTAGGATCCGATTTTTTCTTTTTCCGAATTGGGCGTTTGGTGACTTGATCCAGGAGTTCGGCCCATTTTTGCTCGGCCTGTTCGCGATCTCCCGCGTTGAGTGCAACTTTGCCCCAGTCGTAAAGGATCGAAACCAAGTGCACGTTGCTGATTTGACGGCGGGCACCCACAAGCGCAACTTCCGCCAGCTTCTGACCGGTTTCTTGATGGTCTTCAGAGGCCAAACATTCTTTCGCCACCAACCAGAGTGGAACCAAAAGCATCGCCTGACGACGTTGTCGAGCGTTCGGTCGTCTCCCCTCCGGAATTTCATCCAGCGGATTGTCCTCGACGATTTTGGCTAAACTCGCAATTGTTTCAGTGGCGTTGTCGGGATCATGTTTGAGATCGACGTACGCGTCAACAATTGCGATCGAAACCACCACGGGTTGGTCTTCGCGCAATGACTGAACACGCTGTTGAATGGCATCGTGGCTGTTATCGTTTTCACCAACTGAATCCAGCAACTCAAACAACTGGCTCGAGATCGATTTTTTCCGCATTTCGCCAATCGCTGGAACCGAGATCAACAGATCTACTGCAGCAGAGCCTGGTTTCAGTTTCTCGCGAGGCGAGAGAAGTTGCTCCATCACCTTGGTTGCGTTGTCGTCAGCCAGCGCTGAATCGATCGATTTCTTCAGTCCAATTTTGAGTCCTGGCTCAAGGCTGTTACCCCGATATTGGACGGCAGATTCGAGGGCCTGCTGGTCATCCAAGAGTTCGCGATAGAGTAAGATTGAGTCAACGGGAAATCCGAGATCCAACAATTGCGATGCCGCCCAACTCTTGTTCTCCACGCGTTGGTAGTTTGAGTACTGTTGATCGTATTGATTGACTGAAGCACCTTCGACCTTTCGGAGGATTAGCTCGCGAGCGTCATCTTTGCGACCGGAATCACCGTAAATTTTGATGAGCCGTACAATCGGCGAATATTGAATTTGGTTTATCGAGTTTGGATCATTGCCCGAAACAGCTTTTTCAAACAGCTGGAGTGCCAAATCACGAGTATCGTCAAATTTATCCAACTCCTGACCGACAACCCAACAAGCGGTACTGGGCATCGACTTAATGACTTTTTCGTCGGCCAGGATCTCTTCCAGTCTCGATTTTGCTTCCAGCTTTTTGTTGCGAGACAAGTCGATCAAGGCCAGCATTGCTTTGCCGCCATGCCAATCTGGGAGTTTTTCGACTGTTTGTTCAATAGTCTGGTACAGGTCTTTTTCGTTAGCGGTGCCCTTCACGCCCTCCACAATCTGACTAAACGTCGTGCCCACGGAGCCATCGCCGCTGTAAGAGTAAATCTGGTTTACCCCGACCCAAGGACTGGCATCAACCTGCTGCTCGGTGGGAATAATTCCCTTTTTCCCAAGTTGGTATACGCGATCATTTTTCCATAGTTTGGGTTGTCGAAACTGTGAAGCCAACTGGCCCCGATAGTTTGGATAGGCCTCATACAATCGTTCCAACAACTGAACCGCAAGGTTGAGATTTTCCTCCGAATCTTGGCCACCGCGGCGACCTATCATGTTCGATACGAGATTTGTCACGTAGTGTGGATGTCCGAACGATTTTAAATTCATTTTCTGAACAGCTTTGACAAGGTCAATTGATCGCTTGGCACGACGGAACGCACTTTCAATCTGATAAAACTCGTTGCTGATCCACCGCGGATTCTTTTGCAAAATCTCCAAATATTGATCACAGGCCTCGCTTGACTTGCCCTGGTTTTCATACTGTTTTGCAAGCTTGTAACGGTACATCATCGAATCAGGACGAACCTCGATCGCTTTCTCCAGCAGAGCTTGGACCTTATCGCGTTCATTGGCGGCCTCATAACACTCGATAAGCTGTTCATAAAATCGAGGCGATTCGGGCGAACGTTCCAGTTGCGACTCAAGTCGACTAGCGATCTTTTTCAATGCGCCTGTCTGCTTGAGCAGTTTCAATGCCTGGCTTCGCGAAGCACTATCGCTTGATCCCCGGCTACTCGAAAATCCTCGCGGAGAAGCAGCGGTTGAAATGAGAGGCGATTTCGTACGCTGCAGAATCCGATGCGCGATTTGTTCTGCCAGCTCCGTTTTGCCCTGTCCCTGGTAGAGTGACATCAGCGAGCCCATTGAAGAAATCTGGTTTCCAGATCGGCGCTGCACTCGAGACACAATCGCTTCGGCCATTTCCATTAACCCCAATCGACGCATTTGCCCGACCAGTTGAAGCTGTACGTCCGTATTCAGACGAAGTCCAAAAAGTCGTTCCGCGGCGTCGCGGGCGCGATCAATATCGCCCAATCGCTCGGCCAATTGCAGCGCTTTCATTTCACGTTGTTGGACCAGTTTTTGATCTCGAGGCGCAATCGAATCAATAATTGCCAATGCTTCATCGAAATCGCCAAGCGATTCGTGCAACTGGGCCATTTCGAATCGGAAAGTCGGATCGTCCGTCAGTTGACTCGCTGCCGCCGTCAGCAATTCGACCGCTTCGTCCCGCTCCTCCAGCCACCAGAGAACATATCCCAACATCAGTTGTTCATACAACAAATCGTCGCCGTTCTCTTGTTCAGCTCTCGCGACTCGTTGTCGCAGCCTGCTGGGAAGATCTTCGAGAACATCGTTGCGTTGGAGAACTTCAAAGGACTGCCGCAGCGCTAATATCGCGGAATTGTCGACGTAAGCATTCGGTCTTGGATAGTCGAGATTGACGTTGATTCGTTCTTTGCCATACTTGGCGGTGATATAGTTAGAGTAGTAATTGGGATTCGCTGATCGACGTCGCTTGTTTGAGGCCTGTTGGATTCGACGTTTTTTGCCTTCCGCGACTGCCAAGTCAAATGCCTTGTCCATGATTTCGAGGACTTGTGCGTTCTCTTCGTCAGCGGCTAGTATAGCCGTCCAGTTAACCAGCGACTGAGTAATGGTTTGCAATTGACCGACTCTGTGAACATTTGTGCTGCGTCGGGACCGACCCGTACTCAACTTGTTTGGCGCTAACGCGATTTCTTCTTTGGCAGCGGTTATCCATTTTTCATACAACTCCGGTAAGTCATCGTATTTTTCCTGTCCCAGAACCGTTTTGATTACCCCAGCCAGTTCGGTAGCTGATTTCGCGCTGGCAATTCGAGCATTGAGCAACTCTTCAGCTTTCGATTCCCGTCCGGCCAGCTTTAGCTCTTTGACGATCAGACCCAGGCCGCCGGCACTGCCCGTCCCATAGGCAACCCAACTACCGCCGACGTTGATATACATTTGACCGTTACTGCCGTATGCCACTTGGCCGCCGCTGGCCAGGGCTTGTTGTTCCGCGTCGTCGTCTGCTTTCTGAATTGCCTCATAGCATTGAAGCATCAAGTCAATCTCGTCGTCAGGCAACGGGTTTTGTTTGGGTGGCTGTTGACTCGATCCTAACGAGTTTACCGAACTCGCGTTTACGGATCGCGTCGCGAGCGATCTCAAAAAGAACTGTTGTTCCTCTTTTCCGCCCTCGGTTGCCAGTCGCTTGGCGATATCGTAGACCGCTTTGTAATCTGACATCAGTTGCTCGACGTATAACCAGTCGTAAATCGATTCGCGATCAGCGTCCGGCGAAGCTCCTTGTTCGGCAATCTGGTCGGCGAGTTTCACATTGTTTTCTGTGTCATTTGCTTCCGCTAATACTTCAGTCGCGTTTGTTGAAGTTAGTTGATCCTCATTTTCAAAACGCATCAGCCAACCGAACGCAGCCATTCGAGCAACCCCGTAGACGTCCGGTGTCCAAACCGATTGTGGTCCACGACGACCATAGTTTTGATTGCCCAATCCGGTTGCTTGTTGAACCTGCGACGCCCGTGAGAGCAGCGAAAGCGGCGACTGACGTTTCGGCATTCTGGATTGGATCCCGCGCAGGTTATCGGAGCGAGCTTTGGCTTGGTCACGTTTGAGCTTTTCTTGAGCGCCAACACCCAATTCGTCATAAGGATGGTTAAGCGCCAGCAATCGTTCGAACCGAATTCGAGCCTCCGGGATCTTTTCCATCGAGGCCCAAGCCACCGCTTCCCGATAGAGCAGTTCCCAGTCATCACGGGTTTCACTCAACAAGGGTTCGGTGATCGCAATCACGCTTTCATAATTGGTCTGTCTCAATAACGAATCGAGGCTGCGGAGCAGACGGTAAGGGTTTTCTTCTCGACGGGTCAATCTGACCAGAATTTCCGAAGCCTCTTCACGATCGCCTCGGTCTTCGAGCAGCTTTGCCAAGCGAAACTCCGTTTCGTGGCCGGGAGCGATTGAGACAAGTTGCCGCTGATAGGCGACTGCCGCGTCGATGTCCGAACCCGATTCACAAAGTTTCGACAATTGTTGCAACAGGTTGGTATCCCGCGTTTCGCTACTCAACAGACTTTCCAGCTCCTGGCGAGCCGAACCATAGTCGCCGGACGTATGATGAGCTTGGGCGAGGCAAATGGTCATTTCGCGACGTTTGGCTTCCTCGCGTCGGTCACGTTCGAATCGTTCGATCAGTTTGTCGAATTGATTCAATTGCTGATACAGCTGGGTTAGCTTTTCGGTCAGGCTTGTTTTGTCTTCGATCTCTTCCGTTTTTTCGAAAGCACGCCAATAGACTTCAATCGCTTCGTCAATTCGAAACTCCCTCGACAATGCGGAACCCAGCGCCATGGTTAGATGGGGTTCCGTTGGATTAATGCGGACCGCCTTCCGCAAAACGTCCAGGCCATCTTCGTTCTTACCGAGTTGAAAACAAAGTTGCGCGTAAAACTCATAATTGTCCGTGTTGCCCGGAGCCGAAACGATCAATTCACGACCAGCCGCAAGGGCTTCTTCGGACCTGCCCAGCTGGGCTTCCAGCCGGGAGACGTTCATCAAATGTTCACTGCGCGAGCGACGGTCGACCTCAGCCAGTTTGCGATTGACATCGGCGGCCTCCGAATAGGCCCCTGAAAGTTCTGCGATCCGCGCTGCGGTGGTCAAAGCGAGTACCGATTTTGGCGTCTTTGCCAACGCAGATTCAACAGCCTCGGTCGCGTCAGCCCAGCGCCGGTCGGCTTCACGACCCCGGAGGCGACCCA